>NZ_JBYIQX010000023.1:0-118652 GCF_057707805.1 Streptomyces sp. bgisy159
AAGCGTGGGGCCGAACAGGACGTTGTCGGTGTGCAGGTCTTGGCAGTACGCCGGGGAATTGGTCTTGCCCATGATGACGGCGCCTTGGTGGCGGAGCCGGGCGACGGCGTCGGCGTCGTGTGCGGGAACGTGATCGGCGAGGTCCTCGGCACCGCTGGTGGTGCGCAGGCCGGCCGTCTCGAAGCTGTCCTTGATCGTGAGGGGAAGGCCGTCGAGGATGCCGGTGCTCTCGTTGCGGGCGCGGCGTTCGTCGGCTGCGTGTGCGACGGCTCGGGCCGTGCTGTCGTCGCGGGTGACGACGGCGTTGATCTGGCTGGCGTCGATCTGCGCCAGGTGGAGGTCGAGCAGTTCGCGGCTGGAGATCTCGCGGCGATCCAGGGCCTGGAGCTGGACGTGGGCGGGCTGGTGGGTGAGGTCGGTCGTCATGCGGAGACCTGCTCAAGGTGGGGGGCTCGTGCGGGCTGGCGGGGCAGGTGGCGCGCTACGTCGAGGAGAGCGTCGATGTCGTCCATGGGCCTGCTGGTCTGGCGTTCGGAGTCGGCGAACTCGGTGAGCTGGTCGGACTCCGGGCGGGTACCGGCGGCCCGGGCGGCGATTCCGGCGAGGATCTGGTCGGCGGTGACGGCCGCGGACAGCTCTTCTCCGTGAAGCCCTCGGGCCCGGTGGCGGGCTTCGCTGGCCTCGCGGACTGCGGCATCAAGGTACTGACGGATCACGAACCGTCCGTCTCTGATCTCGACTGCTCGGCGGTAGAGCCGGATCGAGATGCTACGGAAGCGGCGCCTCTGGGCCGGGTCAACTCGGTCGATCGGCAGTGCGATCTCGGGCGCCTCGCTGTAGAACGCCAGCCACAGGGGGCGTAGGCCGTAGTAGCTGCGGTATTGCTTGATCCGGTACTGGAGGCTCTGAGCCTGATCGTTGATGGTGGGCACTAGCCAGCCGATGAGCGTGAGCATGGCGCCGACATCGCCGCAGGTCCACGCGAAGCCCTCCCAGTCTGCGAGCGACGTGTTGAAGGCGCCGGCGATCACGTTGCCGATGCGGACAGCGCTGTATCCGAGCGTGACAGTGGCCCCTAGGGCGACGATGCGCAGGCCGACGCGGACGGACCCGCGTGTGCTGCGGTGGGCCAGGCGCCAGCATGCGCGGGCGAGGGACAGTTCACCGATGGTGTAGGCCGTGACGTACAGGGTGAGATACGCGGCGTACCAGCCATCATGCGCGTAGTACAGCGTGAAGTTGATCGGTCGCGGCGCGTTCGGCGTCAGCAGGACAAACAGCACCAGCAGCCCTGCGATCACAGCGAAGCAGGCGGCTAGCCACCCCCGTGCCCTCCTCCGGGCAACTTCGGGGGGTGATCCCCAGTAGGTGAGGACGATCTGCTGGCAGGCGAGCAGCGCGACCACGCACCCCATCGCCAGGGGTACGGACAGGTTCACCACACCCAGGACATGGTCGAGGTACTGCCACATCAGTGTGATGGAGAACAGGAACGACAGCCCTGACAGCAAGAAGACGGCGGCCAGCGCGGTGAAGGCGGGGTCTCGGCGGCGGGTCGGCACGTCCCGCAGCAAGCAGAGGAAGCCGAGCGTGGCGACGACGAGGCTGATCGGGTGGAGCAGGTCCTTCACGGCCGGGCCACCCGTCGGCGCAGCAGCGTGTGCGTGACCCGGTCCTGCACTTCGTCTCCGGAGGACTCGTCGCTTCGCAGCCACCGGTCGATGATCCGGCGCTGGATCAACGAGGCGAGGAGCTCGGTGTCCCGCTCCTCGTCCTCGTCGTACTTGGTACGGCCCAGCATCATCTCGACGGTGGCCGAGCCCACCCTGGTGAAGATGGTTGAGGAGAGCGCGGACGCCGGGCGGTTCTCATGGTGGCCGAGCAGCAGGTGGCTGAACTCGTGGGCGATGATGTGGTCCTGGTGCAGGGAGCTGGTCCGCGGGTCGTAGTACACGTGGAAGGCACTCTCCGTGACGGCGCATGCCCCGCACACGGAGGGCGCCTGCTCACGGGCCTCCAGGACCACCTTCCGTCCCGTGCGGCGTGAGACCTCGTCGCTGAGGTCGCGGATATTGGTGACATGCGGGAGCTGCAGCTCGGCCAAGAGGTCAGGCCGGCGCAGCCTACGTGCGGACCACATTGCTTTCCTTGATCACTTACTGAACGCGGCCGTTTTACGAGCCAGTTGAGGGCGGCAACCCCTCGGATTTTCGTACGCTCTCGACGATTCCCAGGACGGCATCCTTTCCGTCTGCGGAAACGTCAGACAGGCGAAGGAGAACGTTTTTGATCTTCGTGTCGCGAAGCAGTGCGAGCAACTCAAGTTCCTGCACGGTCTTTTCGGCGACGCCGTCGTCGAACCAGTACGCGGGGTCCACACCGAAAAACCCTGCTAGCGCTTCGAGGTGACGCTTCGTCGGGTTATCTCGCTGCCCAGTCCGCAGGAGCCAGAGGTACTGGGCCGACAGTTTGCCCAGTCCGCGCTTCTCCATGAGTTCGGCCACCTCGGCGTTACTGAAGGGGCCGCGGTCCGGCGGGTGCACTGTGTCGAACAGGCGGTTTAGGCGGTCCATGAGCCCCCTGGGGCTCACCTGGCCTTCGGTCGAGTCTTTCATGATCCTTTCCTGGGTGGACTTCGTCGTCACTTCAAGCACCCTACCCCGCGATAAACGTGAGTTGACGAGCTGATCCACTGTATGGAAAGTTCTTCCTCACCAGCACGTTTCCGTGTGACGCGTACCGCCTGTTTCAGGTCGGCCTGTCCGTTTCTACCGGCAGGAGTATGCCGGGTGGCGGCAGAAGTCCTGATCTGGAAGTCCCGGGTTCTCCCGGTCGGTGAGGTCGAGGATACGGATATCCTCGCCCGCCTTCACGTGGTGCCGGTAGTAGTACTCGAATTCGAACCGAAGGTAGTCCGAGAGCGGGCGGGTCACGACGTGCACCCTGCCGACTCTCTTTCCTTCCGAGGCCCACTGCCGGACCTCATCCATCCAGGCCGATGTGTAATCGTCCGGCGACTTCTCCCCGGCGAGGAATCGCTTCAACTTCTCCGCTTCCTGGGGCATGGTGTAGACGGGCAGCGTCTCCAGCCTCCACGCCTCACGCTCCATGGAATCGAAGCAGTCGTTCCAGGCGTCACCATCCAAGTGCACGGAACGCCTCCCTGAGAACCGCCTCCGGGATTTCCACAAGCCCTTCCCCGGCGGGCGGGGTGAAGGCGTCGGACACGTCACCCTGCACCACGAACGACCCCGCGGCCGTGCGGTACACGTTCGGGCAGTCCTTCTCTCCGCACTCGCCGTTGCCATTGCCCGTGAGCCGGGTGAGTGCCGAACGCTCGGACATGCCAAACCCCCTTGCTCTGGCCCCGATTGGGCCGCCCGCCCATGACGTTAGAGGGGGCGGGGCGCAGCGTCTATGCACGAACACGACTATGCGTGTCCTCGCATAAACCCGTGCGGCCGGAGGGGCGCAGCCGAAGGGGAGGAAGAGGAGCGGCAGGGTGCGGGGGCTGACTGAGGGACCCCGTCCTACCTGCTCCCGGCAGCAGGCCACCCCGGTGCAGGCTGCCTTCAGGGCCGCCTACCACCTCCCGCCCGTGAACGCGGTAGCGGTCGGCACGGACAACCCCGACCACCTGCGAGAGCTGACCAACGCCCAGAGCTTCGCGGTGGACGAGGAGGCCGTCCGCCACTACCGCAGCCTCGTGCGCAACCGCCGTCAGGAGTGAAGCTCGGCGATGAGCCGCGCCGCCTCCTTCCGGGCGGGCTCCAAGCGGGGATCCTGGGGATGGGCGTGCGGCCCTACGACCTTCGCACAGAAGAACAGGGCCATCAGCCGGCCAGACCTGCTCTCCAGGTCTGGCCGACGCTCCGCCCACACTCGTTGGGCCAGGGCGGGGACGGCAAGGGAGTTCCCCCAGAGGGTGGCCGCGTCCAGTCCGCGCGGCGCCATCCCCCAATCCTCCCAATCGAGGATGCAGAACTCGGGCCCGGTCACGTTCGCCCACGTCAGATCCGCATGTGCCGGCGTCCACTCATCCACGGTGGCGTCTACTTCGGGGAAGACTGCTCGGATCGTCCCAGTCACCAGTTCCTGGGTGGCCGTCTCGGTGTCCGGAGTGGCGATGCGGTGCGTGCGCTGCGCGGCGAGTGCGTCCAGCGAAGCATTGAGCGCCGCCCACCAGCCGTCCGACAGTTGAGGATCCTCGATCACCAGGGCGGCTTGCCCTACGGGCGGGGCGGTGACCAGCGCCATTTCGTCTGCCCGCCACATCACCGGTTCGCCCCGCTCGCGCCACGCCAGCCCCGCGTACCACTTCGGCATAGACACTCCATGCAAGACCGCTGCGGCCTCGGTGCCGTTCCAGCCCTGTGCTCCGATCCGGTCGAAGCTGCGCCGCTCAACCCTCACCCAGGTTCCGCGGTCCGTCTGCGCCCCAACCGAGCGCCGCTTGCACAGCACGGTGTCACGGAGCAATTGCATCTGAAGGGACCGCTCCACGTGTTCGAGAACGTCATCAACCGACTCAACGCGCAAGTCCACGGCCCGTGCACCAGGCGAAGAGAGCGTCATCTGGACTCCTTGGGCTCTCGCTGTGGGGTCCTGGCGACCTGCCGTCAGGTGAAAGCATCCGTAAGTTGATTAATGTAGTGGGTGATGTGCGGCATCCTGTGCGGCAGTTGATCGAGCGGGAAGAGGCGGAGCGCCTGGCATTCGCCAAGGACGAGGTCGGTTGCGGCAACTTCCCCCCTCTACGGAGCGAGGAACAGCTGCGGCGGGATGATCTGCGGCAGGAGGGACCGCGGCTGCCCGCGAGACGCTGGATTAGACGGGCGTGTGCTGTGCTGTACGGCGCGGTCTGGTTGAGCGGATCCATCCGGCGACGGGTGTCCACTGCGTGTACCTGGCAGGGGACGCAACGAACAATGATGCGGTTGAAGAGCGGCTTGGGTGGCGAAGAATGCGGCGGGCCTGTAGGTTCTCGATTTCAGTGTCAGGCGCCGACCCTGTGACCTGGATATTTCCCTTGAGTCTCACGTTGTGTCGGCAGGCGGCTGTCTCAGATCGGTGTCATTTCCTCAGGCTGTCCAGCAGGCTGCAACGCGGCCCGGGGCGTCACGAACCTGCATCGGCAACCATCCGTTCCACCCACTCACACACCTTCGTTGCACACGAACGTCCCGAGCGTCGTCGCTGACAAGCGCCTGCGGGACTACGGACGGGTTGATCAGCCCATAATTGGAGTCAGTGCCGAGCGACCCGGCGCATCGCACCCGCCCCGGGTGCACTCACCGCGATCGGAGAGCATCGTGAAGAACAGCGCGTTGTGGCGAGTGGTTGACAACGAGAGTGGTACCCAGTCCATCGTCAGCTCGCCCTCCGAGGCGGTCGCGTTCGTCAACAGCCGGTTCGACACCGATGACGACGACGAGCCGTTCAGCATCACCGAGGTCGGTCCTCTCCTTCCGAAGCCGCTCGGGGTCATCACTGCATGGGCTGCCGAGAAGGACGGCGAGCGAACCGACGGGCGTACTGCCCCGATCACCATCAGGCCGGTTGTGACGGACAACGCCAGCGAGTGCGATGACGTCGTGCTCTGGGGCGATGTGTACGTCTCCTGGGACCACGACATGTACACCGTCGAGGAGCCGGACAGCTCCGAGTACAGCGAGGCTTACAGCGCAGCCGAGTTGAGCGCGATCCTCGACGAGTACGCCGATGACTACGAGTACGCGCCTGAAGGGCCTGAAGGGCCCGACAGCCACAGGTGGCCGAAACCGGAAGAGTTGATCACCTACGGCGCCCAGGAGTGCGCCAAGCGGTTCGGGCACCTCGACGACGACGCCCTGCTGTGGCTCGCTGCCACCCGCATCACGCTCGCCGTGTGGCGCAACACACCCGTCGAGAACTGGCATGCCGGGAAGAGTCCGCTGCACGACGGCACAATGATGCGGATCAACGCGGCAACCACCCGACTCGTGCGCTCGATGCTGTCGTTCGACCATGTCGACTGGATCGGTCTCGGTCTCGCGATCGTCAACCCGTCCCGGGTTCTACCGACCGGGCAGTCTGTGCTCGAGCTCGGGCTGGCCTGCCACAACCCTGACGACCCGGCACACGAGGATGATCCGCGCGTAGAACTCGCGGAGATGGCACAGGTCGCGATCTCATGGGGGCGAAGGTACTGCCTTAGCGAGAAGGAGTTCGGTCTGCGAACCCTGGTCGAATCCTTGTGCGCGTTCGACAACGGCTGGTTCGGAGCACCGAGTTGGGGGCGCATCGTCGATCGGTTCCTTACGGCCGTCGACGACCGGGAGAATGCCCACTGGCGCATACACCGGGACAAGCCTTGGTTCGACGAGTGGTTCACCAACCGGCCGGCCGACATTGCGGACACCACGGAATTTCGTCGGCTGCTCCTTGCCGGGCCCGACCTGCTGTCCGAGGAGGCCGCCGAATGGTGCGTGGATGGCGCCATCGGCTACGTCTGTCAGGACGACCACGCAAACGGCTGCCCGCTGTGCGGTATCCCGCTGGCAACGGAGTCCTCAAACGAGTGACGGCAGTGGCCAGCGATTCTCAATCCCGTGTCAGTTCGGCCAGTCACATGACATCGCGACTGAGAAAATGACACGGGATCTGAGAACCTACAGGGCCGCTTCATGTCCGTCGACACGATCTACCCGCCGATGCTGGCAGCACTGGAGGAAGACGTATGACCGAGCAAACGGCACAAGAGCGACCGGGCATCGCAGCCGCGATCGTGGTCCAGGACGGCGCCGTGCTCATGGTTCGTCGCCGGGTCGCGGAAGGTCAACTGTCGTGGCAGTTCCCTGCGGGCGAGATCGAGGCGACGGAGACCCCTGAACAAGCAGCCGTGCGAGAGACGAGCGAAGAGGTCGGCATGGAGGTGACCGCTCTCAAGGTCCTCGGAGAACGGGTTCACCCCAAGACTGGCCGGAAGATGACCTACGTGGCCTGTGTCGTAGAGTCCGGCGCTCCTTACGTCGCGGACGAGGATGAACTGGCTGAGGTGGCATGGGTCCGGCATGCCCAGATTCCCGCGTACGTGCCATACGGCCTCTTCGACGCGGTGCAGGTATATCTCGACGCCGCACTGAGCCGGTAACACCTCGGTGCGTCCTGCGGACGGAGGACGAGGCAGCGTCGGGTAATCAGACCGCCCTCCCGACGAGCTAAAGAACTGGTCGTGGACACTGAAATCGGCCTGATCTGCCTGCGGTTGGTTAGCGTGGCGTCGCCATTGCCTCGTCGACCAAGTGTTCACTCATGGAGTGCCAGGGCTTCAGGTTGTACAACTCTCGTACCACCTTCGTGTCACCCCGGACCGCGCTCGGCGGCCGACGTCTCATCTGTGTGCGTCCGGTGGCGTAAGACGCTGCCGCCATGGGTGGTCCGGCACGGTTACCGCGATAGCGTTCGCCAACCAAATGCGTTGAGGTTCGCCGAGCAGCGGCAGTACCGCTTCGAAGTCTGTCTCATCCTTCTCCCGCGTCGCCTTCGCCTTGTAGTAGAGCTGCACCTCGGGCGCCAGGTAGGGGATGCCAGTCCCGCTTCTTCGTCCCAACCGCTCGATCGGAAGCCGGATCCGTGGGGTACGCCGAGAGACCCAATGGGTGCCCTCCGCCTCGTCCAGCATGAGCTGCACGGACCAGGGTGCCTCAGGCGTGCGTCGGCACCAGATGTCGTGGAGGGGCGGCTGAAGAGTCTCCCCAGAACGCCACGGGCGCAGCCGCCCCATGCCAGGTGGGTCCGCCACGTACAGGTCCCAGTCGGTCAAGAGACCGCGCACGCGAGCTTGGTCCCGTCGGAGGACGAGGACATCGAGATCGCCGTGCGGGCGTAGCTCACGGCCGACGGCGAGTTCGATCGCGTACCCGCCAGCGATCCACCACGGGAAGTCGGCCGCAGCGAACATGACAGCTATATCTTCGGGACGAGCCGGCACCCAGCGCCCCACTCCCTCAATACTCACCTGTCCATGCTCTCAGTGAACGCGACCCCTGAGGGGAAACCCGACGCTAGGCCAGCCATACACAGAGGCCAGCTATGGGGTGAGCCGGTTCGGTCCGCGGAAGAGGAAGGTGGCCTCGCGGATCGACTCCAGTCCGAGCAAGACCATGAGTACGCGTCCAAGGCCCATGCCCAGCCCGCCGTGCGGTGGGCACCCGTACCGGAACGCGTTCAGGTAGTCCTGCATCGGCTCCGGACTCACGCCCTTCTCGGCGGCTTGCTTCAGCAGCACGTCATAGCGGTGCTCGCGCTGGGCGCCGGTGGTGATCTCCAGCCCCTTCCACAGCAGGTCGAAGCTCAGGGTCACGCTCGGGTCGTCGGCCGGCCGCATGTGGTAGAAGGGCCGGATGCCTACGGGGTAGTGGGTGATGAACACGAATTCGTGGCCGGTGGCCTGTTGGATGTGGGCGCTGATGCTCCGCTCGCCTTCCGGGTCCAGGTCCTCCTTGGTTCCTTCCGAGTCCCAGCCGCCCTTGCGCAGGATGTCGTGCGCCTCGGCCATGGTGATGCGGGGGAAGGGCGTCGTGGGGACGGTGATCTCCACGCCGAACTGCTCCCGGACCGCATCGCCGTGTGCACCGACGACCTTGGCGATGGCGTGGGCGAGCATCTGCTCCTCGAACGCCATAACGTCCTCGACGCCGTCAATCCAGGCCAGCTCGACGTCGACGCCGGTGAACTCGGTGGCGTGCCGGGAGGTGAACGACGGCTCTGCACGGAAGACGGGGCCGATCTCGAAGACCTTCTCGATTCCGGCCGAGATCGCCATCTGCTTGTAGAACTGCGGCGACTGGGCTAGATAGGCGCTGCGATCGAAGTAGCCGAGTTCGAAGACCTCCGCGCCAGACTCCGAGGCGGTGCCCATGAGCTTGGGGGTGTGCATCTCCGTGGCGCCCTGGGCATAGGCGTACTCGCGCATCCCCTGCTCAAGGGTGGTCTGCACGGCGAACATCAGCTGAGCGGCGGAACGGCGGCGTACGTCCAAGAACCGCCAGTCCAGGCGGTGCTCCAGGCCCGTCTGCTCGTCGATGGGCAGCGGTGTCGCGGCCCGGTTCAGGACCTCGACCCGCTCCGGGATGATCTCCAGGCTGTGGAGCTTCACGATCGGGTTCTCGGCGACGCGGCCGGTGATCCGCACCGCGGACTCCGGCGTGAGCTGCTGCAGGGCGGCCTCGATGTCGTCGCCTGCGCCGCCGCGCCGGTGGGTGACCTGCACCATGCCTGTGTGGTCGCGTACGACGACGAACTGGACCTTACTCAGCAGGCGCAGAGTGTGCGCCCAGCCCGACACGGAAACGGTTCGACCCAAGTGCTCGCGCAGGTCGGATACCAGTACACGATCGGTCGTATGGATCATCGCAGCCCTCCAGGGCGTCATGGTGATCCCTTGGGGGCGCGGGCGAGAAGGGGACTCGCGGTTCCACCACGCCTTCACCACCACTCGACAGTGGCGGCCTCATTCGTGGCCGGTAACGGGGCCAGCCGGCGGGGCATAGGACCACATGGCCGTTCCTCCCCGCACTCAGGAGGGTCTTCGCCCTGGGGCGCGAGTCTGCCTTCCCAGCTGCCAGCAGCTCTCTCGGCTCGCGTGATCCCGGGCTACTCGTCTCCGTCATCGCGTTGCGACGGAGGATAGCGAGCCGGGCCTCGAGACGACAGCGAGATTTCTGCGTAGATCATGATCGTGCCAGTGGGCAGGTTCGGAAGCAGGTGCGGCCACCCGACGATCAACGGCGCCAGGAAGGAGGAGGTGCAGTCGCACTGATGATGACGCTACCCGGGGCGCAGCCTACGAGGCTCAGTCAGCGAATGCACGGACACGGATCCGCGTGACAATTTCGTGGCGCCGGGAAACACAGCTCCCCCATCCTGACGGAATGCCCGACATCATCACCTCGCGCCTTCAGTACAACGCCACAGCGGTACGCCCAGACTGGAAGGACCTCCCACAAGACGTTCGCCAGCTCATCACCCGACGCCTCGGAGGCTCGGTACATGCCGGGCGCAGCGCAGGGAGCGGATTTACCAGCGGCTTCGCCGCTGTACTCCGCGGGGCCTTCGGACCTCTGTTCGTCAAGGCGGTCAAGAGCCTGGACAACAGCGTGGTGGCCGACTCCTACCGCAGGGAAGCGTTGATCAACCAGGCGCTCCCGGCAGAGATTCCGGCGCCACGCCTGCAGTGGATTGAGGAGCACGACGGATGGGTCGTTCTCGGCATCGACGCTGTCCCCGGTGGCCGCATGCCCACCACACCGTGGAAGCCTGATGAGCTAACGGCCACTCTCGACGCGTACAGGATCACAGCAGAGGCACTCTCCACCCCACCCACAGCACTCCAGCATGTGGGCCTCAAGCCGGTGGGTGACGGCGGTGACTTCGCCGACTGGCGCAACCTCGCCCGCGGCGCCACGCCCACGAACGCCCTGCCTTCCTGGGTACCACTCGACCTACTGGACGTGCTGGCCAGCCTGGAAAGCGGATGGCGGGAGGCCGTCGCAGGCAATGCCGTCCTCCACCACGACCTACGACAGGACAACGTGCTGATCGATGCGTACGGCGCCGCGTGGATCTGCGACTGGAACTGGCCCTGCCTGGGTGCAAGCTGGTTCGACCTCGTCCTGCTCCTGGCCACCGCCTACGCCGACGGACACGACGCCACCGCCCTGTTCACCCAGCACCCCACCGCCCGCGGAGTCGCCGACGAACAACTCGATGCGGCGCTCGCCGCTCTCTCCGGTTTCTTCCTCACCTCCGGCGGACAGCCCGCAGCAGACTGGTCACCGCATCTTCGCCAGCACCAGACGTGGTGTGGAGAGGTCACACTGCGATGGCTGGCCAACCGGCGTGGTTGGGCACTCTGACCTGGGGCCCACCCGTTCAGTGTTCGACAGACAGCCCGCTCAGCTCAGGCCGAGGGCGGTGCTGTCAGGACGCCGCTCGGGATCCACTTGTGCAACACGTCGGGTACTTCCACCGTGCCGTCGGCCCGCTGGTGCTGCTCCAGTAGCGCGGGCACAAGCCTGCTCGTGGCCAGACCTGAGCCGTTCAGCGTGTGGACGAACGTCGACTTCCCCTGTTGGGGCCGGTAGCGGATGTTGCCACGCCTCGCCTGGTAATCGCGGGCATTCGACACCGAGCTGACCTCGACGTACGCCTCGATGCTCGGCAGCCACACCTCGACGTCGTACGTCTTGGCCATCGCTGCGCTGGTGTCGCCGGCCGCGAGTTGCGTGATCCGGTAGTGCAGGCCCAGTCCCTTTACCAAGTCCTCCGCTCTGCCGAGAAGCTCCTCGTGTGCGGCGTCCGAGGCGTCAGGGCGGGTGAACTCGAACAGCTCGACCTTGTTGAACTGGTGACCGCGCAGGGTCCCCCGCTCAGCCGTGCGATAGCCGCCGGCCTCCTTGCGATAGCACGGCGTGTACGCGACGTACTTCCGAGGCAGCTCCGACTCGGGCAGCGTCTCGTCCCGGTGCAGATTGACCAACGCTGTCTCCGCGGTCGGTAGCAGGAACCGCTCCGGACCGTGCTCCCCCTGCTCCAAGGCGAAGACCTCCTCCGCAAACTTGGGGAACTGGCCCGCCGTGTACCCGGCCGCGAAGGTCAGGATGTGCGGTGGCAACACGAACTCATAGCCGTCCCGCACATGAGCCTCCAGGAAGTGGTTCAGCAGCGCCCACTCCAGGAGCGCGCCGTCACCCCGGTAGATCCAGAAGCCGCTGCCGCCGAGCTTCGTGCCCCGCTCATAGTCGACCAAGCCCAGAGTTCGAGCGAGCTCCACATGGTCCCTGGGCGTGAAACCGAACTCCGGACGCTGGCCGGCTTCACGAATGACCTCGTTGTTCTCCTTGCCCCCGGCCAGCACGTCCGCGTCGGGTAGGTTCGGCAGCGGATCAAGGAAGACCTGACGCGCCTGCTCCAGTTCGATGAGCCGCGCCCCGACGGCGGTCAGCTGCTCGCCCACGGCCGATGCTTCACCGTGCAGACTTGCCACGCCCTCGCCAACCCACTGCCGTTTCGCGATCTCGCCCGAGATCCTCTTGCGCTCCCCACGGAGGCGTTCCATCTCAGCCCGCACCTGTCGGTAGTCGTCGTCCAGTCGAAGAAACTCGTCGAGGTCGACGTGGACCGCCCGCTTGGCTAGCGCCTGCTGGACACGGACTGGGTTCTGGCGAATCAGGGTGACATCGATCATCCTGCCGTGCTCCGTTCGATCAGTCATCATGACGTGATCCCTTGGGAGCGCGGGCGAGAAGGGGCAACTCGCGGTGCCACCGCGCCTTCGCCACCAGCAGATGGTGGCCTCATTCACGACCCGGTCACGGGGGTCAACCGGCGGGGCATTGGACCTTCCCTAAGGCCGTTCCTCCCCGCACTCGGGAGGGGATTCACCTGGGGCGCGAGGCTGCCTTCCCAGCTGCCAGCAGCTCTCTCGGCTCGCGTGATCCCTAGCTACTCGTCTCCGTCAACGCGTTGCCCGGAAGGATACGTACGCGGCGATCAGGTCCGCAATCGAGAATCGCTTCAGCGGCTCCCGCAGCGTCCAGGCTTCCCCTTTGCTCACGGCCACGGATGCCCAAGACCTCCTCGCCGTTGCTGCCATATCCTCCCCAGGTGGCAACGACCAAGGTTGACTGGGCGTACGAACTGGCTGGTGAGCTGCTGAGTCGCAGCCTCCCGCGCCGGTGGGCACACTCGCAGGGCGTTGTCGCTTGCGCCCAGACGCTGGCGCCGCTGGCCGGTAACAGCGCGGAGGTGCTGGAAGCGGCTGCGGTGCTGCATGACATCGGCTACGCGCCCCCGCTCGTCTCTACGGGATTCCATCCGCTGGACGGAGCACGGTATCTCCGGGACGTGCACGGGGCGGAGGGACGGGTTGTCCGCCTGGTCGCGAACCACTCGTATGCGCTGCTCGAAGCCGCGGAGCGTGGCCTCCGGACTGAGCTGGCCGACGAGTTCCCCCTCCTGGATGATCCGCTCCTCGTGAACGCGCTGGTCTACTGCGACATGACCACGACGCCGGACGGCCGACGGACGACGCCCCATGAGCGGCTGCAGGAGATCTTGGGCCGCTACGGCGAGGACAGCGTGGTCGGGCGTTTCATCCGCCAGGCCGCCCCGCACATCCACGCGAGTGCGGATCGGGTGCGGGCGGCTGCGGTCGAGGCCGGCGTGGAGCTGTAAGTCCGAGCAGTCAGCCGAGGTAGGGGTAAGCCCCGGTCAGGTAGTGGCCGATCTGCTCGTGCATGCTCGGGTGGATGTCGAGCTTGTCCAGGTCGTCCGGGTGAACCCAGCGCACGCCGTCGGCCTCCTCATTGACGGTGGGGTTCCCCCCTACGGGGCGGCCGATGTACACGGCCTCGTACTGCTGCCGGATCTCGCCGTCGGTGTACTCGATGATGTGCTCCGGGTTGGAGTAGACGCCGAGGAAGCCGGTGACCGCCGCGACGATGCCGGTCTCCTCCTCGCACTCGCGGACGGCGCACTGCGCCGGGCTCTCGCCGATGTCCTGGGCTCCTCCGGGCAGGGCCCACTGGCCGGTGTCGCGGCGTCGCTGGAGAAGGATGGCGCCTTCGTCGTTGACCACGAGCAGGTTGCTGGCGGGGATAAGGGTGTTGGCCTTGGGGGCCTTGGGGTCGTGGTAGTACTCGGTCCTGCCCACGGCAGTGCTACTCCTGTCTGTCGGGCGCCCAGGGGCGCGCGGATGCCCACACGGCCTCGAAGCTGTCGCCGTACCGCTGGAACCACTCCCCGCCGTCTATGTTGCGGAGCTGGAGTAGCGGGTTGGCGCTGGCCGGCTGGCCCCAGATGCGCGGGTTGACCATGAGGTGGTCGTCGTAAGGGTGAACATGGACGAACGATGGCACTCCGGTCTGACAATCGGGGCGAGATCGTGGAACGCATCGTCTGGGCAGGCAAGATGGCACTGCTGGTGGGGATTACGGGTTCTGTCGCCGCTGTCGTCACATACTGCCGTCACGGTCCGAACCCCTCAGCGCACCGGCAAACACAGCAGCATGAAGCCCGCCCTTCCCGAAATCGGGGAGGCCGGGCTTCATGCGTCGAATGAAGGACGGACACCGGCGTTCAGCCAGCCGGGGCGCGCAGGAGCCGGTCCCGCGTGCTCGCCGGCAGCACCCGGCGCAGGACCGGTGCGGTCGAGCTGAGCGAGGCGGCGAACGCGGCGACCAGGTCGTGCGGGACGCTGGCTGCGAAGGACGCCGCCCACAGGCACTGCGTGCCCAGCGCGGGCTCGGCCCATGCCTGCCATCCGGCCGGTCCCGCAGCGTCGGCCTCGGCGACCAGGGTGCGCGGGTCGGCGTCCTGGATGAGCGGCGGCACCTCGCCAAGGCTGATGTGCGAGGTGAACGTCGGGTCCGTCGCTGCCGCCTGGGGCTGGTCGATGTCGCGGAGCCAGCCGTGTGCGGCGACGGTGTCGAGGACCAGCTCGGGGCCGGCGAGCGGCAGGGCGGGCTGGTCGCGGGCGTCGAGCGCGACGAGGAAGTCGGTCACGGCCTCGCCGGGGACGTCGGGGGTGAAGTAGGCCGACCACTGGGCGAGCGGGTTGTTCGTGTCCGCACGGGCGGAGATCTGCCAGGCGATCGGCAAGTCGCCCAGGTGGAACGGCTCGTCCGCCAGGCTCCACTGCGCCCAGCAGCGCGCGTCGGGGCTGATGTGCAGGACGGTGCTGCGCAGGACCTGGCGGTCCTCGGGTGCTTCGTCCGGCTCGTGCCGTCCACGGACGATCGTCAGGCTCGTCCAGCCCAGGCCGGCGAGCGTGTCGGCGACGGTGTCGTAGAGGCGCCCATCGTCACCGGCCAGGTGCCGGGGGCCGACCCAGAACGCGAGCTGGCCGCCGCGTGGAGTGGACGGGTTGGGCGGGAATTCGGGGTACAGGGGCGCCTCCAAAGGGCTCGGTGCGGGTCTAGTTGCCGCCGGCACGGCGGCGGGGGCGGCGCGGCGGTGCCTGCGTGTCGCCCTGCCAGGTCAGAGCGACGGCGACCTCGGGCGGCAGATGGCCGAGCTGTGAGCCCTCGTCTCGGTCTTCGGCGAGGTAGACGACGGTTTGGCCGGTCTCGTCCACGGACTGCACGACTTGCGCCAAGCGGTGTGCCATCGGAAAGAACGGGTTCATGGCCTGGCGGACGGGAGCACTGCGGTCGCAACCAGACAGCAGGTCGATGAGATCGCCGACGGTCATCTCCGTGGACGTCATGAACGGCCTCCTTGGGTGAGGAAAACGGTGAGCGGTGGAATCAGCCGGCGGCCTGGCAGTCAGCCGGCCACCCTCCCAGCGAGGACTACGCGTGGGGCACTGTCATACGCGACGTGAGGTTTCCAGCACGCGCGCCACGGCGGCAGCGACGATGTCGGCCGGCGTCTCGGTGTCGAACGACAGCTGGTAGCCGGGTACGTTGGCCGTGCCGGTGACGGCGATCTTCCATCCCTCGCCGTCGGTGCCGGGACGACCGAGCGGGAACCAGCCGAGGTAGAACCGGCCGTCCTTGGAGCTGACGTGTACGTCCGCACGGTCGTCCACGATGAGGTTGAAGTCCTCCGCGGAGAACTGGTCCATGACGAGCGTGGGCTGGCCAGGACCCAGCTGCCACTCGCGCAGCCGCAGGGCTTCGACGGTGGTGGAGAATCCAGGGCCGGCGGGAGCCACGGTCACGGGTAATCACCTCTCTGACCTGGGGTTTCTTGCAAGGTCGTCTACGTTGACATGCTCCCGCGCAGGTTGGCCAGTCTTTCTGTGATCTTTCCTGTCTGCCCCCGGCGAACTGTCGTCCTTGGACAGTGAAGCCAGTCGCCCTGGCATCTGATCCAGGCGCTTGACAGCGAACCAAGTCGTGGGGGCTTCCCACACCGCCACGGGCCCGAGGAAGTCAGCGGGAACGTCGCGATGCGGGTCTCTTGTCAGCGGCACCTCCTACACTCCGCAGATGCGACAGCCCAGGATGATGAGCTGCCTGGCCGTGGCCCTCCAGGCCATCAGGGCTGATGGGCATGGCGTCTGCCAGGCGCCTGCATGTCCCACAGGTCGCCGACAGCACGCGCCGGCAGAGCTTTCACGAGGACGGTCTCCGGTGCGGATGTCGGAGAGGGTTCCATTACCGTCCTTGTCTAACAGGGGGATTAAAGCTGTGCCTTCCGCTACTGGCTTGACCGACCTGCGCGAGCAGTGGATCCAGAAGATCTGCGCGGGGATTGCCACCTCTGTCGGTCGCCACCACCCGTTGCTGGATCCGGCGCGGATCGTCGGTAACCCGAGTGACCTGGATCTATTGCGTGCCCTCCTGATCCTGCGGATCGCCGTCTTGGACGCGCGTGGCCGGTCCACCGCGCACATCACGGGACTGCTGGCAAAGCACCCGGTCTTCGCCGATCCCAAGCCTGACACGGATCAACTCACCAGCCTGGTCGAGCATGTCCGCCGGCACGTGGAGCGCGACGGCCTTGTCGGTTCCGTCCTGCTGTTCGGCCTCGGACTGCGCGCTGCGGATCCAGAGAGCACGTATGCCCTCCTCCTGGACCACTGGTCACGTCGGTCGTCCCGCGCGGCAACCGCCGCCCAAGTGGCCAGGGAACTGGCCCGGCACTGGGGCGTGGAGGCTCGCACCGGAGAGGCTCTGGTGCCTCTCTCAGTCATATCTCTTGATGCGTACTCCGACACCATCTGGTCCAGGCTGGAAGCGGAACGCGACGCTCATGTGCGGCATGCCGCCTCAGTTGCCTTGATCAGGAAGGGCAACGACGCTCATCGCCTGTGGCTGGCGCAGTTTCCCGCCGACGAGGCCAGGCACCTATGGAAGTTGGGCGCAGATGTGGCCTACTGCACCGCGGCCAAGGAGCACCTTCGAGAGGTAAGTCGACAGCTCCGGAAGAATCACGCTCTGCGGCCAGTGATCGCCCGAGCCTTGAAACTGGTCAACGAGCAGCTAGAGATGCTCGGCGAGGCGATCGGCTGCCTGAGCGACACAGAGCGCGACATGCTGCGGGCACGCACCCATCAGGAGCGCTTCCAGGACGCCTGCATTCAGACCTTCCTGAACCACTCCCTCGACTTCCGGCAGTCGTACCCAGGCAGTTCCTGTGTTCCTGATGCCGAAGCGGTACATGGCACCTTCGGCCCTCTGCCCTGGTGGAACATCATCGTCCGAACCGCAGCAGAGGCGGAGGCTGCCCTCGCCGCATTCACAGAGGGGGTGCTGCCCCTCGGTTTCGAGCGGGATCCCGAACATCGGAACCGCCTTCTACTCATCTGCCGTAAGCCCAGGACGGAGTCCCCGGGCATGCACGCCCACTTCGTCTTCGACCTGGACAACCCAGGCCACGCCTGCGAGCTGCTCCTCATCGCGAAGCGTGCCGGCGTCCCTATCGACCTCTATGCCCAAGCACACAACGAGTACGACGAAATCGAGTCCACCCACCTAGGCACTGTGTACGCACACATCGGTCCGGAGCTCGCCAGTCTGATCACGGAAGCCGCCACCAATGCACTGGCCCGATCCCTGCCAGACTTCCGTAACCGCAACTACGACGAACATGAGGGGATCGAACCGCTCGAAGAAGCGTTGCGCTGTCTGTCCCGCGCTGAGGTGGAGCACTTCTTCTCGGGACGCCGCATCACCGTCTCATCCCGTCACAACCTCGAAGGTGGGATCGAAGTACTGTCGTCCGACCCGCCAGTCACGCTCTCCGGATTCTCCAGGGGCACCAAGAGGCACCAGAAAACCGGCAGCTCACGGAAGACGGGCAACGGGACTCCTCTGCCCTCTCCTCGGACCACTGGGTTCGTGTACGTCCAGCGGAACCCTGCCTTCCCGGACATGCTCAAGATCGGCTACACAGACCTGCTCGCGGAGGACCGAGCCAAGAACCTGTCGGGCACATCGGTCCCCTTCCCCTTCGACGTGCTCTTCAGGGCCCACACATCCCGGCCCAAAGACGTCGAACAGGCTGTCCACCGCCTCCTCACCGCCCAACGCGTTAACGCAAGCAAGGAGTTTTTCCGCGTCTCCCTTGACACGGCCATCGAGGCGATCCGCCGGTGCCAGAGGGAGGTAACCGGTATCAACAGCTGGGAGCCGATCCCTGCGCTTCATCGCCTGCCCGCGAATGACCGAGTCGTCCTGCCACTGAGGGCAGGGCAGTTGTTCGTGCTCACCGCGTACCCCCATCTGCTCAGCTCGTCCGCTGAGGTTCTCGACATCTGGATGGCCCACGCGGACGGCGACCTCCTGGAGATCCACTCCACGCATGACCCCGGGCACGTGGCCGGAATCAGCGACAACGATCCCGGCGCTTACGAGGACCCCGTTCCCTTCCTCGACAGAGACGGAACCGTGCGGAACGGCATGCTCCATGGCAGGGAGCGCCTGGTAGCCGGCGACCGGCTGATCTGGTTCTCGGACGAGGAGGGGCCGACCGACGCCCGCGGCGTCGTCTTTGAAGCGAACGCGTCCTGCCAGGTCACCTACCGGACATCAGCCCCCCGACGGGGCCCGCTGGGTATTCCTCTCCTGCTGAACGATCCTGACCGGGACCTTCCTGATGCTATGGGGGCACTCGTCAAGGATGTCCTCGCACTGCGCCCACCGCGCACCTGGGCTCCCCGGAACCCTCAAGAAGAGGACGGCTGGGCGGTAGCAGCCACGGATCCGCAGCCGCCCGAGCACTGGCTCCCTCAACTCGAACGACGGCGAAACGACGTGCGCCGGGACCGACCCTGAGTACCGTGCGGTATGGGGGCCAGCTCGACGTGTCCATGTCCGGCGCCAAGACTGAATTACCAGCCGGATCGATTGCGCCGCGGCTCCGTAGACGGCTCGATACCCGGCTCCGGGAGCGGTCTGAGCACATGCCAGAGTGAACCGCATGATCCCCGCGCACATCCCCGACGAGCCGCCGCTGACCTACCCCGACAGCTTCGACATACCAGTCCTGTTCCGAAACGGACCCGCGAAGAAGCCTCGGCGGCAGTGGCGGACGGCCAAGCACAAGGCGTGGGCGGGATCGGACGGGTTCCCGGCGGCCGACGGCTGGTACGCCCCGACCACCACGTGGCGGGAGATCATCAAGGCTGCCACCGAAGTCGGCCGCGACGTCACCCCGCACCTGCAGAACCAGCCGCGCTACGCACACGGGGAACTGGTCGCTCGGGTCTCTCCGCTGTACGCCTACCTTGGCGCGCACGTCGTCGAGCCCCGTCACCCTGTGCCTGGGGCCAAGGGCCGGCGCCTGACCTGGAACCCGGTGTACGCGCACGGCACCGAGCGCAGCGCGAAGAACGCCGCCGGCTACCGGCTGGGCATGACGATGACCGAGTGGGCCTGCCGTTCGTTGCTGGGCCTCGGCCAGACCGAGCACCTCGAACTCGGCGGGCCCATCCCCGCTCTGTACGACACGTTCAAGGACCCGAAGAAGAAGCTGCCCGACCTGTGGGGGCGCCACGAGGCAGAGGAGAGGTACTGGCTGATCGAGGCCAAGGGTGGCGACGTCGGCCTGGGCACGCTCCGCAAAGGGTGGGCGCAGCTGGCGGCCGGCAGCAAGATCCTCGGCGCGTATGCGCACCGCACCGTCCTGGTCGGAGCGTCCGTACGTCCCGGTGACGATCTCTTCCTCACCATCGACCACGACCTACACCCTGGCCAGCCGCCCCTCAGCCCTGATGGGTCTGGCATCGACGAGGAGGCGGCGGGCGCGGGCAACCTGGAAGACCGCCTCGGCGACAGCGACGACGCGCTCATCGGCGCGGCCCGCGCCCAGATGCTCACCTACCTCGCCTTGCGCTCCGCTCCCGTCTCGCAACTGCGCACCGTGCCCGTGCCCGCAGACCGCACTTCTCGCCGTCGGCGCACCGGACTCACCACGCCCCTGGAGCACGACGGCCTCACCCTCGCCATGCGGGCCGATGCCCGCGGAGCAGCGCTCCAAGCCGAGCAGCACACCTTGCGCGCCGGTATCCGCTCCATAGGGCTCGACGACTTCCTCACCTGCCGCATCCCCGGAACCGAAGTGCACCTCGGCATGTCCCGGAAGCTCTTCGCCGCCTGCGAGCGCCTCCATGAGGAAGACCTCGCCATCGCCCGGCGCACTCCAGGACTGCGCGCCGAGGACGAGCCGAGCGGTGACCAAGAGCTCAGCGACGAAGCCCAGGAAGAACAGCGGCTCACCCAGCGGCGGATCTTCCGCGAGCAGCAGGAGGAAGCCCGCCCCCGGCTGCGCCTCCTGCTCCGCGACGCCTACGAGCGGGGTGCGACGAGCGACTGGAGCAGCCTGCTGCGCCGATCCCAGGAGCCGGCACTCGACCTGGAAGGCGACGAGAGCCTCCTCGAAGCGGCGACACCAGAGACCTACCTGGCGGTCAGCCGCTACGACCTGCCCCCGGCACGCGCCTAAATCTCCACATCAGCCGATACCAAGCGTTCGGGGGTGCGCCAAGGAGCGGCTCCCCTTGCCGGCATGACAGGCGGCAGCTGGCGCCTGGCGGTTGGAGCACCGAACGCACAGAGACGATTCGCTGATCTTGGGGCGCGGCCGACAGTCGTAGGCGGGAACTGATCACCGGCCGCTGGTCCTCATCGGCACCCCCAAGGGCGGTCCGAAGCGTCAAGGGCATCACGGGCCGCTGGTGTGGCGGGAAGTTCCCTACCGATTGTGCGTCCGTGAGCGCCGACTGAGCGTCAGCGTGCGTGGTGCTCAGGTGCTCACGCGCCCGCCCCTCAGTTTCCAAGGTGGATCACGACTGCGTGGCGGAACGGCAGTCTACAGAACCGCCGGCTGCACTCTGTTGGTCCTGGCGGACACACAACTCAAGCAGCGTCGCGAGGCGCAGATGGGGCCTCCTCCGGATGGCGCCGCCTCCCATCCGGGCGAAGGAAGTATCGCGTGCGCCGCCCGTCTCGCTCCCGTGTGAGGTAGCCGACTTGTTCCAGGTCCTCGATGATGCTCTGAACGGTGCGGTTCGGCGTCGATAGACGCAGCAGGCCCCCGGATTCGCTTCACGGGGGCCTGCGGCGGTGGTTGATGTTCGGCTAGTTGGTCTTGCTGTTGTCGTCGGGCTCGGACTCGGTCGTCGTACGACGGCGGACGGCGAGCAGGGTGACGACGCCCGCGATGACGAGGATCCCCGCGCCTGCGGCGATCCAAGGCGTGGCGTCGGCACCGGTGTGGGCGAGGGAGCCTGCCGGGGTCGGCGGCAAGGAGTCGCCGTCCGGGGCCATGGCTGCGGTGGACGAGGAGTCAGCATCCGCTGTGCCGGTGTCCGGCGCTGAGGGCTTGACCCCGCC
This sequence comes from Streptomyces sp. bgisy159, assembly GCF_057707805.1. Classification (NCBI taxonomy): domain Bacteria; kingdom Bacillati; phylum Actinomycetota; class Actinomycetes; order Kitasatosporales; family Streptomycetaceae; genus Streptomyces; species Streptomyces sp. bgisy159. The sequence goes on from NZ_JBYIQX010000023.1 coordinate 21,327, forward strand.
GGTCCCGTCGCCCGGCGTGTCCGCAGGAGTCGGGGTGCCGGTGGGCTTGGACGTAGGCTTGTCCGAGGGGTGGGGCTTCGGGCTGGTGGCGGCTTTGGTGTTGGTAACGGTCACCGTCACCGGAGCGCCGGGGCCCGCGGTGAATGTCTTGGACGGCTTGTAGCGGTCGTATCCGGCGGGTGCCTTGACCTGCTTGACCCAGAACTCCATGTTGCGGCTCGACACCGGCAGCGCCCCTGAGGCCGTGCCCTTGTCCCCGGTCGTCAGGGTGAGCAGCGTCGATGTGCCGGTGCCGATGTTCACCGTTGCGCCGGGCAGGAGCTTGCCGGTCTTGTCGTCCTTGGCCTGCAGGAGAACCTTGGCGGCCTTGAATGGTTCGGTGATCGTCAGTCGCGTGGTGGCGCCAGGCGTGATGATGACGTCCTGGTCGGCGACAACCTCGTGGAGCGGGCTGTTGGAGGCGGTCTCCTTGAGTCGGTAGATGCCCGGGGCGAGGTCGGGGAAGGTCAGCTTGCCCTGCGCGTCGGTTGTCCCGTGTCCGGCCTCCTGGCCAGCTGAGTTGAGCAGCAGGAACGCGGCGCCGGGGAGCCCATCGCCGGCCGTGTCCCTGGTGGTGATCTCGACGCTGCCCGCGTCCGGGGCCGGTGTGTCGGCAACGGTGGCCGACGCGGAGGGGGTCGGTTCGGAGGGTTGGGCGTTCGCGGCCGGCGCCCAGGTGAGGGTGCCGGTCACTGCGGCGACGACTGCGGCGGATCGGACGGCGCCACGGACGAAATGAGCGTGCACGAGGAAGGGGGCTCCTTGATCGGTTGGTGGAAGGTCGGTCACCGCACGGGGATTCAGCGGGTGCGGGCTTGGCTGCGGGTGGCTGGCGGGGCGGGCGCCCGGTGCGCTGCGCGGCTCGCCGCGGGGCTTGGCGTGGTCGCGGCCCAGGCGCCGGGGAACCAGACGGTGGTGTACTGCTCGATGGCGTCGCGCAGCCCGGTGGTGACGGCTCCCTCCCAGGGGGGCCGACCGGGGCGGCGGTTGGTGCTGAACGTGCCGTACTGCTTGGTGTTCGGCCGGGTGTTGTGGGCTTCGTCGCGGCGGTGGAAGGTGCCGTGATCGAGGAAGCTGAGGGAGACCACGTCGATTTCACCGCGGTCCGGGTGGATGACCGCCACACGAAGTCCGCCGTAGGTGTCCGCGTGGATGGTGGCGGTGAAGTCGATCCGCAGCCGCAGCGGTGCGCCCGGGACCGGGGCGGCGAAGTAAGTGGCGCCCACGACGGCGTGGTCGTGGAAGGGGAGGCACAGTTCGGCGAAGAACTCGGCGGCGTGCAGGGACAAGGGGGATCTCCGGTCGGGGACGGGCCGGCGCTATCGGCGCGGGCCGGGCAGGGCCGGTCGGCTGTTGGTGCTCCACCGAGGGACACTCGCAGCCGGCAGCGCGGCCGGCCGGCGAGAGGCAGCCCGCTGCACGTCGAGCGGAGTTGGGGCCTGCGGCTGCGGTGGGATGATGGGGGTGAGCTGGGCCATGCCCTCGATGTAGCTGAGGGTGTCCTGGCGCCACCGGGGAAGCGGAGCCGGATCGGCGACGCACTGGGTGACTGCGGTGAGCAGGGCGACGGGGGTGTCGGTGCTGGCCGTCGCGTACCAGACGGGCCGGTCGATGGATCTTCCCGCCCACAGCTGCCAGCGAGCGTCACGGGTGGTCAGCTCGGCTTCCCGATCGAGGTCCCCGGTGGTGAACTCCAGACCGGCGAGGCCGTCCGGGGCCTGGACGGCGAACACGCCCCAGCGGGGACGGTCGATCTCCCAGCCTTGTTGCAGGAGAGGCACGACGGCGAGGAAGGGATCGTGCTCGTCGGTTCCCGAGACCGGTCTGGCGAGGTAGGCGTCCGGCCCCTGTTCGTAGGCGGTGGCGAGGGCGGTGGTGAACGCCTGGACGAACTCGGTGGGGACGCGGTCGTTGAAACAGACGCCCCATGTCGGCGGGCCAAACTGGTCCTTGTAGGCGTTGATGCGCCAGAGCCCGTCGTCCTCGCCTTCGGGCAGGTAGCCCAGGCGCATGCGCCGGTCGGGAGCGTTGACGTACACGTTGCCGAGGTCGTCGTGCTGGACGTCCCAGCCATGGTCGATGAGCGGGGTGAGGGCGGGGTCGCCGGTGTTGGTGCTGCTGGCGAGATGGCGCGGTGAGACGAAGACGTCTCCGTCAGGCGTGTGAGGGTCGTCGTGGAGGGACACGGGTTCCTGATTGGCGGCGTGGGCGGATGAGTCAGTCAGCGGGCAGCAAAGCTGCTCGTAGGGCGTCGGTCGAGCCGGTGTAGTGCAGCGTGCGAAGGCCCAAGCGGGCGGCGGCCTGGCAGTTGTCGGGGCGGTCGTCCACGAACAGGACACGTCGTGGATCACCGGCCCCGGTGGCCGCCAGCGCCTGCTGGTAGATAGCCGGGTCGGGCTTGCACAGCTGCAGGCGGGCCGAGTAGAGCGCCTGGGTCATCATTCGGCGCCAGTCGTAAGTGTCCAGCACCGTACTGAGGTGGGTGGGTGCGTTGGACAACAGCACCATCGGCAGTCCGGTGGCATGGGCGCAGCGCGGGACGGACAGGACGCCCTCGTCGGTCGCGGTCCACATGTCGGTGTCTGCGGCGAGGAGTTCGCGCAACAGGCGGGGGCCCGGATGGAAGCCGAGGACGCGGGCCCAGTACGCCAGGTCGCTGAGCTGGCCGGCGTCGTAGAGGTCGCGGGCGTTCCAGAAGACGCGCTGGAATGCTGCGAGATCGTCTTCGGGCCAGGAAGCGGTACGGGCCAGCCGTAGCCACTGGGCGCGGGTGGGCTGCAGGCCGAGGACGCCGTTGTAGTCAAGGATGACGGCGTCGGGGCCGGTGGGGCGGGTCAAGGGGCGGTGTTCTCCAGGGCTCGGCGGGTGAGGGCGGCGAGAGCGGCTGCGAGGAGCGCGGGCAGCAGCAGGGCCGTGGGCAAGGTGGTGGCGCTGGCGAGGGCGCCGATGACGGCGGGGCCGGCGAGGAGGCCGAGGTAGCCGGTGACGGAGACCGTGGCGACGGCCCTCGGGCCGTGTCTGCCGGCGGCGGTGATCAGGGAGGGGACGGTGCTGGACAGGCCGAGCCCGAAGACCGCCCAGCCGGCCAGCGCCGCAAGCACGCTGCCGACCAGGACGCCGGTGGTCAGTCCGCCGGCGGCGAGCGCAGCGCCGGTGCGGACCACGGCAGGAGCGCCGAAGCGGGTCGTGAGCCAGTCGCCGGTGAGCCGGCCGATCGCCATGCCCATGCTGTAGAGGGCAGACGCTGTCGCGCTGAGGGCGGATGTGGCGTGCAGCGTGTGCAGGTGCACTGCGGCCCAGTCGGCCGCCGCCCCCTCCCCCAGCAGGCTCGCAGCCGCCAGCGCACCCAACAGCCACACACCTCCCGCCCGGCCCTGACCGGCCCCCTGGGGCTCCGGCAGCTTGGGCTGGTCGGCGCCGCTCAGCGCGAGGGTGCGCGGCCCGGCGACGAGCACGGTCGCGGTCAGCGCGAGGCCGGTGGCCATAAACAAGGCGCTGTGGGCTGTGCGCGCAGTGGCAGCGGCCATGGCGGCACCGCCCAGGGCACCGATCGAGTACGCGGCGTGCAGGGAGGACATGACCGGCCGGCTGGCGGCGTTCTGGCAGCGAACCGCCGCGGTATTGGCGGCGACGTCCAGGACACCGTGCGCGGCACCGAAGGTGACAGCCGCCGCGAGTAGTGAGGTCAGCGTCCGGCACTGCCCCAGCACGGCGAGAGCCGCTCCCAGTGCGACAGCTCCGCCAATCAGAAGCAGGGGAAGTCGGTCGGGCCGGGCGAGTCGGCCGCCGGCCTGCAGTCCGGCAACCATGCCGACAGCGGCGGCGAGCAGGACGAGCGACAGGCCGGCGGTGGTGAGGTGAGCGGCGTGCTGGACGGCCGGCATCCGGGCGCCCCAGACCGCCATCACCACGCCCAGGCCGAGGAAGTAGCTGGTCAGCAGGACACGGCTGCGGCGCACGGAAGCGTCGGCGCGGGTCATGCGGGGCGGCCACCCGCAGCAGGCTCGTCGGCCGTGTGCGGCACCAGGGCGACCTGCAGATGGCGCACAGCCTGCTTGGCGCGGGCCTGTGCGAGGTCCGCGGTGGGCGCGGTGGTGATCAGGTAGCCGATACGGGCGGTGAACATGTTGCCGCCGTCGGCCGGGAGGAGCAGCTGGTCGCCGACCTGGTGCTGGAAGTGCACGCGTTCCAACCAGCGCGGGCTGACGCCGTCGAATCCGAGGCGGAGCAAGGTGCCGGAGGTGTCAGGGTAGAGCAGCAGCATCGCGGCGGCCGAGGACCGGGTCGGGGTGAGGTCGGGGGCACGGCCGCAGGCGATGTCGGCGGCGGTGCGCGGCAGGTCGATGCCGGTGGCGAGCTGGACGAGATGGCCGATCATGTCACCGGCGATCCGGCCGTTGACCTCGACCAGCCGCGGCCGGCCGTCGACCAGCCGCATCTCGACATGGGAGACGCCGTCGGTGATTCCCAGGGCGTGGATCGCGGCGCGTGCCGCCGGTGCGACCACGTCGAGCAGTGGGTCGGCGGCGTCGACCGAGTGGGCCAGTTCCTCGAAATACGGCGGGGCGCTGACCGTCTTGCGGGTGACGGCCACCACGGTGGTCTCACCGCCGTAGGTGACACACTCGGCCGACACCTCGGGTCCGTCGAGATACTCCTCCACCAGCACGCTGGTGGACTCGAGTCCCAGCCCGGCCGCCTGGTCGGCGAACGCGAAGGCGGCGGTGAGCTGTTCGGGGGTGTCGGCGCGGATCACCCCGATGCTGGCCGCGTGCGCGGCGGGCTTCAGCACGACCGGGTAGCCGATCCGCTCGGCCGCCACCTGGGCCTCGGCACGCGTGCGCACGCTCACCGAGGCTGCCGACGGAACCCCGTGCCGGGCGAACAACGTACGGGAGGTGGCTTTGTTGCGGCATGCCTGCATGGCTTCCGGGGCAGTGGTGGGCAGGCCGAGCTGGCGGGCGAGGCGGGCGACCGGGACGAGGTACCACTCGGTCCAGGTGAACACGCCGGCAAGGTCGTAGCGGTCGGCCAGGTCCCGGCCGGCGGCGGACAGCGCCGCCTGGTCGGTCGGATCGGACACGACCACGCAGTCCCGCAGGTACGGCGTCTCCCACGAGGGCTCTTCGCCGGTGATCAGGACGACGTCGTAGACGGCGGCCACGGACTGAAGGCAGTACCCGCGGTACGCCTCGGCCTCCATGTCGGATGCGGCGACGACCAGGACGACAGGACGGTCGGGCAAGAACAGGCTCCTCAGAATCTAAAGAGGGGGGCAGGGATATGTGGACGGCGGCCCTCGGCGGCGCAGGGCCGCTGAGTGTCCGGCGAGCAGCCGCCGCGAGCGGGGCCGGCGGAGCAGAGCGGCGAAGTCGGTGCCGGCCGAGGATGCTTAGGCGGGAGGAAACCGAGAGCTGTCAGTCGGCACGACGGCGGCGCAACTCGAACGCCGCAGCCCAGTGCGGGTTTTCGCTGATCAGCCGACGGGCGTAGAGGGCGGTGAAGTTGTTGTTCAGCCCGGCGACCCCGTACGGGAGTTGGCGGCGCAGGTCCTCGAAGAGGTCCTTCACGCCGACGCGTGTGGCGCCGGAGGCCAGACGGCGGGCGGCCATGCGTTCCAGGGCCCGGTAGACGTTCGGGTTGTGGGCGTCGAAGGCGTGGAACTGCTCGGTGATGGTGCGACCGGTCGCGCGGTGCGATCCGAGGGCGGCGATAGACATGAAGTTCTCCACAGGCTGAGGACGCAGCAGGGTCAGGTGCGCAGGACGGGATCGGTGCGAAGGCGGGCGAAGGAGCAGAACAGGCCGATGGCCTGCAGGGCGGCGCATGCGGTGATGACGTGTCCCAGTGCGTCGGGCGGGGCGAGCGCGGTGAGTACGCCGGCGACGGGGAAGGGCAGCAGGAGGATGAGGATGGTCGCCGACAGGGTGCTGCCGAACTTCTCCGGAGGGATCAGGCGGGAGCGCAGGGTGCGCAGGACGACCGTCATGCCTCCTTCGCCCGCCATGAGGACCGCGACTAGGACGAGGTAGGACCGGTAGTCGGGGGCCTGGGCGGCGGCGAGACAGCCGAGTGAGGCGAGGGCGGCGCAGGCGGCGCCGACCGGCCACAGACCGAGGCGGTCGATCGCAAACCGGCAGAATGTGACGCTGAGGAGCGTCGCTGCGGCAGCGGCGGACCAGACGAGGCCGACGGCGGTGGTGGACTGCCCGAAGTGCTTGACGACGATCACGGGGCCGGCCGCTTGGAGAAGGCCGGTGGCGAGGTTGGACAGGGTCAGCCCGGTCACGAGCCAGCCGAGCGCGGGCAGCGAGCGGATGGTGCGCCACCCGGTGAGCAGTCCGGCGCTGGACTGTCCCTTCGGCGCGCGGGCCGGTGCCACGGGCGAGGGCGGGGTGCGCAGGGCGAGCATGGCAGCCAGCAGCGAGAGCACGCTGATCATTGCGAGCATCGGCGGCGGCCCGGCGAGCAGGAGCACTGCGGCGAGCGCTGGCCCGGCCATGGTTGCGGTCTGGTCGATGCCGAGCAGGACGGCCTGGACGCGGTGGGCCCGCCGTCCTGCTCGCCGTCCGGCGGCGGCGCCCGCGGTCTCGGCGGCGATATAGCTGAACTCGGTGAGCACGCCGGTCGTCGCCGCCAGCACCATCACGGTCGCGCTCGCCACGGTGCCGGACGGGTGGAGGTGGAGCAGGACCGCGCCAGCGGCGAGGGCCAGCGCCCTCCCCAGGGAGGCAAGGTGGAAGACCACCGAGGCACCGCGCCGGTCAACGACCGAGCCGGCCCATCCGAACGCAGCCAGCCGCGGAATCCACTCCAGGGCGAAGGCGGCGCCCGTCAGCGCAGCGGATCGCGTCGTGGCTAGGACAAGCAGCGGGATGCCGTAGGTGGACATCGCGAACGCCAACGCGTCCGCCGTGCGCGGCAGGTAGATGCTGCGCATCAGCCCGCCGGTGTGGCGTGCGTGCCGCGGTGTGACCGCTGCGCTCACGCGACCGGCTCAGGCTCGGGCACCCTGGCCACCTGGGGGTTGTCGGCCAGCCACTGGATCAGGAGGGTGCGGGGACGGGCCAGCCCCGCCTCGGCACCGTCGCCGGTCAGCGGAGAGAGAGCGTCGGCGCGCTCGGTGGAGAGCGACGGTGCCAAAAGGTCGAGGACGTACCGGATACGGCGGCTGAACTCGCAGACTGGGGCCGGGACGGCGTGACGCCGGGCCCAGCGAGCCATCGCGTCGTACAGGTCGGTCAACTCCGCTCCTGCCTCGGTAAGTTCGAGACCGGAGCCGGGTGCGATCCGGACGAGGCCGTGGGCGCGGGCCGTGTCGGAGGCGCTTCGCAGTTGGTGCGTGGAGAGGTCGGGTAGGGTGCCGGCCAGCCGTCGCGGCGGTATGGCGCCGTTGTCGTCGATCTCGGTGACCAGGCGGATCAAGGAGCGCGAGGCGAGAAGTTCGACGGCGTGGCGTACTTCGGCAGGGGTGAAGGGGGTGCTCATCGGCGCGGGCCTCCCGCCGGGATGGCTGCCTTCGGGCGGGCGGTCGTAGCGTGCGAGAAGAGATCGCGGTGGTGCCACGCCGGAGAGGATGCGGTCGTGCGAGCGGGTGGGAGCGCCGCGGGGGTCGGCCGTGGCTGGCTGCTGAGCCACGGCCTCGGCGCGGGCTTCGCCTGCGGGTGTCCCCAGACCGGGTGTTGGGCCGCCTGGTCGAGGCTCTGCCCGGCGGACCAGGCGGACAGGGCGCCGAGCACGGGGCCAAGGCCGTCGCCGGCTGCGGACAGCCGGTAGGGCTGGCCGATGCCGTCGGTGTCGACCAGGCCGTCGGCGACGAGCTGCCGCAGCGGCGGATAAATGTTGGTCCAGTCGCTGCTGGGCATCACGATCCGGGCCAGAGCCCGGCCGCTGACCTCCTGTCGGGACTTGAGCACCCACAGGATGGCGGCGGCGTGGCGCCGGGTGAGCAGGGTGAGGCTGTCCTCGATCTGCTCGATCGCGGGCAGCGGACCGTCCGCCTTCTCCAGGTGTTCCTCGGCCCAGGTGACGATCACCGGCAGGACCGGCAGCAGGGCCGCGCCACGTTCGGTGTGGCGGTAGCTCACGTGCCGTGCGGTGTGTTCGGTGCGTTCGACGAGTCCGGCGTCGCACAGAGACTTGAGCTTGGGGTGGAGCTGGCCGTTCTGCAGCCAGGACACCTTGGCCGCCAGCTCGCTGTAGCGCAGCGGCGGGCCGGAGAGGGCCAGGAGGATCCTCACGTTCCAGCGTGGGGTGATCATGGCGAGGGCCTCGGTGACCCGGGCGATGTCGGCGTCGGTGTCAGGGGGCAGAGCGGTGATGGCCAAGGGAGGAACTCCTGGGTGAAGGAAAGAGAGAGATCGCCTGGGTCAGCGGCTGTGTGCCGGGCTCGGCACCGGTAGAGGCGGAGCTGGAACGGACGGCGAGGGAGCCGGCGGGGCAGGCGTCGGGGCCGGGACGCGGGCCAGGCTCTGCAGGACGGCGGCGACCGACTTGGCCTGGACGTCGCGGACGGCGACGGCTTCGGCGAGCCGGCGTGCACCGTCGAGGAGGTGGGAGACCTCGTGCGGGTCGATCTGCCGCTCGGGGTGGATGAGCCGGGCGAGGTGGTCGCGGTGGACGTCGATGCTGCGCTCGGCGAGGGCGAGGTCGTCGTGCATGCCGAGCAGGGCGGAGAGCATGCCGGGCGGCTGGTCCTGGGCGTGGGCTTCGAGGTCGGCGAGCGGCGCGCCGTACAAGTCCTCGATCCGTCCGGCTATGTCGGTGGACGTGAGGTGGGGCAAGCGTGGGCTTTCACGGTCGGCGGGCCCGGGCCGCCCCGGCACGCTGCGGTGCCGGGGCGGCAGACGGGGGCAGGGTTGCGGTGGCCCTGAGCTGAGCCGTTCGTACGGGCCGAGCCTGCTGGGCAGGCGGGGGCATGGTGCGCAGCAGTCCGCCGAGGGCGGCGCGGTAGCCTTCGCGGGCCTCCAGTGCGGCTTCCAGCCACTGCGCGTCGAAGCGGAGCTTGTCCGCCGACAGTTCGCCCATGTCGCGGTCCGGGTCCATGTCGGCGTGGACGCGGTCGCGGACGCGGGCGACCTGCTCCTCGGTGAGCGCCAGGAACGAACGCAGCTCCAGGGCACGGGCGAGCGCGGGCGAGGCACCTGGGCTGGCAGCCGTCTCGTACAGCTCGGGTAGCGGGTTGCCGAAGACCTTCTGCAGGTCGGCGTCCATGGTGCTGGCCTTGTCCCGGCTCATCGGGCGGTCCTTGCCGGCCGCCACGCCGATGCCGGTGCGGCTGTGCCGGCGGGCCGGTGGGGAGCGCTGGTCTGCACCGCCGGGCCGGTTCGGGGCCGGAGGCGGGCGAGGCGCTGGGCGGCGAGGTCCTTCTTCCCCGGGGCGTCCGGGTCGAGGAGCCAGCGCACGACCATGGCTCGGCCGTCGCGGGCGGTGACGGCCGCGTTCACCCGGTGGGCGAGGCCCATCGTCGGATCGTCGATCTCGCTGGGCTGGGTTTGCAGCGCAGCGAGGAGGTCGTCCTCCGCACGCTCCAGCACGGACTGGGCCTCGACGAGAAGGCCATGCCACTTGACGACGTCGCTGGCATCGGGATTCGCGGTCGGCGCGGCGGCGACCGCGGCCTTCAACTGGTTCATGCCCATGTCGAAGCGCGCTTCGATCCGTTCGGTGAGCACGCCCACGACATCCTCAGACTCATCGGATATGCTATCGGGCAAAGGGAAATCTCCTGTTCTGGAAAGGCCGATCCCTGGGGTGGGAGGGGCTGCCGTACCCGGTGGCTGAGCCGCTTACGGGCACCTGCTGGGCTCTGTCAGTCCAGGCACATTCGGACGTCGCGGTAGACGTACGTGCCGGAGACCCAGCCCTTGACCCCGGTGGTCTTGTCCGTGATGTAGAGCCAGTTGCCGCTCTTCCTGTGCACGGTGAACTTGTGGTTCTTGTAGAGCACGCCGAGCGCGGTGGACTTCGTGGTGGCCTTGGACCGGATGGTCACGGCCTTGGTGTGTACCTCGTACGGCAGCGGCGGCTGGGACGAGCAGCTGCTCGCGGGGGTCGCGCTGGCGGTGGTGGCGGACAGCACAGGCAGAGCGAGTGCGCCGAGCATGGCTGCGGATATGGCAATTCGGGTGGAGCGCATGCGGAAGAAACCTCCGTGAAGGCATAGGGATTGCGGGGAAGGTGCCGCGGGTGTTGTCCCGGCGGCTGTATAAGAGTCCGGATATTCGCCGGTTTGGCTAACCGGCGATCGTCGGCTATGTTGCGCCGCCCTGGTCGGCTTTGACGCTCAGCGTGAGCGGCCGGGCGGGCGCGGGGCAGGAGCCTTCGGCAAGCCGGCCGGGCGGCTAACTGCGGCTGCCGGGCGGACCGGCGGAAGAGGGCCGGCCTCGCCCGCGAGGCGGTCGTCGCACCACTGCAGTGCCTCGCCGAGCGTGTCGAAGCCGCCCTCGCGCAGGGTGTGCGTCCACGTCTCGGTGTCGACCTCTTCAACCACGACGCGGAACGGCGAGGGAGCTCGCTCGTCCAGGGCACGCAGGGCCACGACGATGACCATGTCGTCCGGGTCGTCGCTGGTGTAGGAGTAGCCCATGGCGTAGTGGTCGCCGTCGCCGGCGAGGCGCAACTCCAGCGCGCGCGTGGCCTCGTCCGCTGGCGGCGGGCCCAGTGGGGCGAGGGCGATGGCATCGGACGGACAGCCACGGTGGATGAGCCAGGACTGCGCCATCGCGGGCAGCGGCAGAGGGGCATGCTCGAAGCTGAACGTCCGCTTCTCGTGGTCCCGTTGCAGATGCACGGCGAGCACCTGCGGCATGCCGGGGTGTCCCCAGGTGGCGGTGCGGTCGAACAGGACGTAGTAGCTGTGCGGGCCGTCGTGGTGTTCGGCGAGGGGAACGAGCATGTCCTCGTGGACGGCGACCTTGCGGTAGAAGTCGAGGTACTTCTCCTCGTCGGCGTCGAGGTCGTCCAGATTGAAGTCGACTTGGGGGATGGACTTCCGGTCCGGCGCCGGGTCAGTGGGAGACAACAAGAGCCTTCCGGTGAAGTCAGCGCCGCTGCGCCGGGGTGGGCCGCGATGCGCCGGGGCGAGCCGAGACCTTCGGCGCCTGCACCGTGGGAGCCCGGCGGGCGGCGAACAGCGCGGCCCGTCCGGCGTCGGTGAGCGCGACCGGCTGGCCTGCGTGCACGGGGTGGCCGGTGTCCCGGACGACCAGGCCGGCGTCCTCCAACTGCTGCAGCTTGGCGTGGGGGATGCGGGTACCGGAGGCGGCTGTCACGGACATCCGGCCGGTCAGCAGGTGTTCGTAGAGCTTGGCGCCGCCGGCGATGGCGAGCAGCGCCGCCTGGTCATCCGTCGAGAGCTGCCGTGCGTCGGGCGCGGAAGCCGCCGCTGCGGCTTCGATGGGCTCCAGGGCGGCGAGCACCGCCCGGGCGGCGGCGTCCCGCGCGGCGGCGGCCTCCTCCAGCTGGTCCACGGTGCGGTCGATGCGCGTGAACAGGGCGCTGTCGACGTCGAACTCGCCGCTGGACAGGCGGTTGAGGAGCCGGAGGTAGAAGGTGACGCTGGTCTGGGCCTTGGCCAGTTCACGGTGCCGGTCGGCCAGGTGGGCGTGCTGCTCGTCGAGGACGCCGCGGTCGCGGTAGGCCCACAGGGTGTCGATGTCGTGCCCGGTGACGGCTTGGAGGCGGTGGTCGAGCGGGGAGACCGCGCGCCGACCTGGTGTCGGCGCGGGTGGAGGGGGCATAGGCGGACCTCGGTGCGTTCAGCGGGTGTGATGGTGCGCGGGGTTTGGGGCGGGACGGGGCAGCCCCGGCAGTGCGGTGGGCGGCGGACCGGGCCGGGGCACGGGAGCGCGGGTGGTCAGCTGCGGGGAACGCGAGCGTGCCGCGTGGGTGCGGGCGCTCAGCGGCCGGCGGGTCATCCCCAGGCGGCGGCCGACCTCGTCGTAGACGTCGTTGCCTGCTCGCGGCCGGATGGCGACGACGTGGATCTCCTTGGGATGCGCGGACTCCGCGGGTGCCGGGCGGACGCCGTAGACGACGCGCCAGTCCTTGCGCGAGTCCACGAACAGCTTCCGGAATCCCTCCAGGTCACCGTCGAGACGCAGACCGAAGCGCTGCGCGTTCACGACTTCCTGCAGGTAGGCGAGGGTGAGGTCGCGGATGTCGCTGGGGGCCTGGAGGAGATCGGTCAGCGCGCGGGGGTCGAAACTGAGTCCGAAGGCGGGCTGTCCCGCTCCCGCGGTCATGACGTCGGCTCGTCCGGTTCGGCGGCTTGTGTCGTGTTCGCCGTCTCCGTGCGCACGGACGGCGGCGGACCGGGCAGAAGGCGGTGCGCGGGCCGGTCGGGCGAGGTCATGCAGGCCGACAGCGGCCCACCCGGCGCGCGGATCGCCGCGACGGCGTGGGTGAGGAAGTCCCGGTGCCACACGAACAGGCCGGACAGCCCGGCTTCGGGATCCTTGTGCTGCTGGTAGGCGAGCCATAGGGCGTGGAGCCAGGCCACGACGTCGTCGTGCTCCTGCCACTGCAGGCACCAGGGTGCCGCGGTGGTGACCTCCGCCCCGTACACCGGGAGGAAGAAGTCATCCACCCAGTCGGACAGGGCGTCGAGTTCGTCCTCGCGTTCTTCTCCGTCGAGTTCCAGGATCGGGCGGGGCTCCGGTGGAGCGGCGGGAGGCGGCCCGCCGAGTCCTGGCATACCGAAGGCGGCGAACGGTGATCCGCTGGGCGGCGGGGCGGACGCGAGGTGGTCGAGCTGCTGAGCCTGTTGCGCCGACTGCTCCATGAGCCGCCGCACGCTCGCCTCGATTCCCTCCAGCTGTCGATCCGGAATACGAACCGGCTCCAACTCGCCATCGTCAGGCGACTTTGTTGATTCGGGCATTGAAAAGCTCGGCCTCCTACGAGACACGGGATGAGAAAAGGACGGAAGCGTCTGCGCGCGGCCCATCCGGCGAGCTGCACGGCCACTGCGGCGGTATTGCGCCGGCGGCTACGCTTGGGGAGCCGGTCGCCTTGGCAGCAGGCAAGGACGGGGCTCAGCCGGTAAGGTCCACGTCGTCCTGTTTGAGGGTTTCGCGGATCGTCTCGGTGAGCCGGTCGGCCGCGATCGACGCGTAGTGCTCGGTCTTCTCCACGCCGATGAAGTCCCGGCCTTCCAGCAGAGCGGCCACGCCCGTGGAGCCGGAGCCGGCGCAGAAGTCGAGGACCGTGCCGCCCTCGGGGCTGATCTTGACCAGCTCGCGCATCACCTCGACCGGCTTCTGCGTGATGTGCCGGCGCTGCGCGCCCGAGGGCTGCGACGCCGAGTACATGCCGGGCAGATAGACCGGGTTCCGGGAGCCGTCGATCGCCCCCTTCGACGCCCAGACGATGAATTCGCAGTTCTGGGTGAACCGGCCCTTCTGCGGCCTGGCCTGCGGCTTGTGCCAGGCCAGCACACCGCGCCACAGCCACCCGGCGGCCTGGATCGCGTCCGTCGTCGTCGGGAGCTGACGCCAGTCGGTGAACAGCAGCGCGGTCCCGCCGGTCTTCGTCAGACGGTGCGCTTCGGTCATGATCTGCGTCAGCCAGAACGCGTAGGACCTCTGGTCCATGTTCTCGCCGGTGAAGTCTGCGAGGTCGTTCTTGGCATCGGCGGAGGTGTACTTCTGCTTCGCGGAGCGGGTGGTGCGCTCCTTCGCGGTCCGGCCACCGCTGTTGTACGGCGGGTCGGTGATGACGGAGTCGACGCAGCCGTCCGGAAGGCCGGAGAGAACGGCAAGGGCGTCGCCCTGGTGAAGGGAAAAAGGCAAAGAGGGGCCCCTATTCGGGTGCGGATTCACGGTGGGAACTAGCCGCCTCGCACAGGAGTCCTCGCAGGCCGGAAGTGGGCGTGCAGAAGCCCAGGGCCGCAGACCGAGGAGGCGAGGGGAGTCCAAAAACTGTAGAGGCGAATCCGCCGACGACCAAGAAGTGCCGTGCGAGGGTGCCGGATTCCGGCACCTCGCGCCAGCTTTTTGGTCAACCGCCAATCCGCATCTACTGTTTTTGAACCGCCCGGCGCACACCGCCGCTGGCTACTCCCCCGCCACACCTCACGGAGGTACCCCCTTGCCCCGGCACACCTAGCTCACGGCCCGGCCAGCTGGGAGCGAGCGGCAACTCGCCCCACATCGGTCCGCCTTGATCGCCCACCCCGGCCGCCGCGCCCTTCCACCACGCCTCGCGCACGCGGCACGCCGGACACCGCACCCCCGAAGGACACGCTCATGACGTCTCGCTACCCACCCCTGCCCGACCTCGCTGACCCACGAGCGGTCCGCTCCGGTTGAAGGCGCTCGCCGCCGGCATCGGCGTCGTCTTCCTCTCCCCGCTTCTGCTCGCCGGCACCGGCATGATGATGGCGTCCTCCGCAAACGCCGTTCAAAGCAGCAGCAGCTTCCTCATCTGCCTGAACGACATCAACACCGGCAAGGTCGCCGAGCAGGTCACCAAGATCCTCGACGGGGCGTCCGGCAAGAACGTCCACGTCGAGGGCCTGGACCTGCCCGCCGAGCAGGTGCCCAATGCCCAGACGATCGTGGCCACCGGTATCAGCCTCGACGTCCCCAAGAAGGGCCAGGTCATCGCGCTCGCCACGGCGATGCAGGAGTCGAGGCTGCGCAACCTCAACTACGGCGACAGGGACAGCCTTGGGTTGTTCCAGCAGCGTCCCTCCCAGGGCTGGGGCACCGCCGAGCAGATCCGTGACCCGACGTACGCGAGCGAGCAGTTCTACAAGCACCTGCTCAAGGTGCACGGGTGGCAGCAGATGACCGTCACCCAGGCCGCCCAAGCCGTCCAGCAGTCCGGCTTGCCGGACGCCTACGCGCAGTGGGAGCACCTGGCCACCGCGCTGCAGGAAGCCATCGCCAAGACCTTCCCCGGCGCCGGCAACAACAAGGACGCCAAGGAGCCGAACCCAGGCAAGGACCCGGGAGCCGGCACTACCGGCTGCGCTCCAGGCCAGGACGGCTCCGGCTTCGGCCCGATCCCCGAGGGCAGCGTCCCGAAGGGATACAAGATCCCCAAGGACGCCGACCCGAAGGCACGCAACGCCATCGAGTGGGCGATGCACCAGCTCGGCACCCTCTACCAGTGGGGCGGATCCTGCACCAACGCCCACGGCCCCGACCCGATGGGCCGCTGCGACTGCAGCTCGCTGATGCAGCAGGCGTACGCACACGCCGGCGTCACCCTCTCCCGCACCACGTACACGCAGGTCAACGAGGGCAAGGCGGTCTCGCCCGCCCAACTCAAGCCCGGTGACCTCATCTTCAGCCGCGGCACCGCGAGCCGTCCCGAGCACGTCGGCATGTACATCGGCGAGGGCCTCGTGATCGAGGCACCGCGCACCACCAAGCCGGTCCGGATCACCCCGATCAAGGACTGGACGATTCTCGCCGCCCGCCGCGTCATCTGACGCCACCCGCCCGGACACCGCTCCGGACAGGCCGGCCGGTCACGGCGATCTTCCGCGCCCCGCGCGCATCTCCCCGCCCCCCCTTTGCTTCCCCTCTTCTCGCCGGCCCCTCGTCTGGCCCGCGTATGCAAGGAGCCCCGCCACACCTATGTCCCTCCCTCTCGCAGACCGCGTCATCCAGCTCGCCTACGACCCAGGGATCTCGCCCAAGGGCGGCGGCCTGCCCGGCCTGAGCGTGCTGAAGAACGTCGTCAACAGCATCAACATGTTCGGGATCATCGCCGTCGTCGGTGCCCTCGCGGTCTCGCTCGGCGTGTGGGCCTGGGGCCACCACACCGGTGGCCACCAGGCCGAGGCCAACGGCAAGAAGGGCGCCGTCGTCGCCGCGGGCGCCGCCCTCGGCCTCGGCGCCGCGAACGGAATCGTCGCGTTCTTCTCCACCCTCGGCTCGCAGGTTCACTGATGCGGAACCGATTGCCCACCCTCTCGCTGTCCTCTTACGGCGTCGGCTGGTCGGCCAACCGGCGCGTCGCCATCGTCGCTCTGGTCGTCACCGTCCTGCTCACCATCGCCGCAGCCGTCGCCTGGCTGTCCGGCAGCGGCAACGCCCACCGGGATCCGACCGCTGCCGGGCCGGCCGCGACGCACAGCCCGTCCTCCTCCGAGGCCCCCGCCCCGAAACCCGAGGCCGACTCCGGTTCCGTGCCCAAGCCTCCGCAGATCGCCGAGCCGGTCGCGTACGCCAAGGCAGCAGCCCAGATGCTGTGGTCCTACGACACCCGCGAGACCAGCCGCGACCAGCAGCTCGCCGGCATGCGCCCGTGGATGACCAAAGAGCCCGCCTACGCCGACTGGGCGTCCGTCTCCGGCCAGGTCCCTGATCCGTTGCTGTGGTCGCGGATGGCCGACCAGGACCAGCACGCCACCGCCCGCGTCACCGAAGGCCACTACCCGGGCGCGTTCAAGCAGGCCCTCGCCGAGGACCCCTCGGCGATCACCGAGGCGTACGTCTACGTCGTCACCGTCAACGGCACGCAGCAGATCGCCTGGAAAAAGGGCGGCGGCGGAGCCGAGGACCGCGCCGTGACCCTCGCCGTGCAGTGCCGCCCCGGCCACGACTGTGCCCTGGCCGCCATCGCTCCGAGCGTCACGCAGTGACCCGCGCCTGACACGATATAAGGAGGAGTAATTCCCCGTGGGTTTCTGTGATTACCCCCTGGCGGACAAGCTCTGTGCCGTCGGCGACGCGGTCGATTTCGCCTCGGACCCTGGCAAGGCCATCGGTGACTGGATGGCGAAGTCCGCAGGTGAGCTGGCTGCGGCAGCGGCCGACTTGGCCACCAAGGCGGTCAACACCACCACGAGGGTCGACCTGAACGCCGGATGGTTCCGCGACAACTACGAGATGCTGCTGCCGTTGGGCCTGGTCCTGCTGGTCGCCACCTTCTGCGCGCAGCTCGTCCGGGCCGCCGTCAGACGCGACGGACAAGCCCTCACCCAGGCGTTCACCGGCACCATGTCAGGGGTCCTGTTCGCGTTCTGCGCCATCGCCCTGACCACGGTCGCCGTCGAAGTCGTCGACGCCGTCAGCGACGGCCTGTTCAAGACCGCGCACCTGAGCATCGAGTCGGCCGTGCGCCGCATCGTGAAGGTCAGCCAGATCGGGTCCCTGGCCGGACTCGGCTGGCTCGTCCCGGTCGTCGTCGGTCTCGGCGCCGCCATCGGCGCCTTCCTCTACTGGTGCGTGATGATGGTCCGCAAGGTCGGCATCCTCGTCATGGTCACCCTGGCCGTCTTCGCGTCCGCCGGCGGCGGCTGGGAAGTCGCACGCCGCTGGCGCAAGGGCTGGATCGAAGCCACCGCCACCCTCGTCGTCAGCAAGCTGCTGATGACTGTGATCTTCGTGCTCGGCATCGCCGCCATGGGCAAGACCGACGCCACCGACGGCATCGCCGCCCTCGCCGACGTCATGTCCGGCATCGTGATCATGATCCTGGTGCTGCTGTGCCCCTATGCCGTCTTCAAGTTCGTGCACTGGGCGGCCGACGGCACCGACGGCGAGTCCATCCACCGCGCCGGCGGCGCAGGAGCGCAGATCGCCAAGGCCCACGCCGAGAACGTCGCCCGCAAGGCCGCGGCAGCAGCCGCCACCGCCGGAACCGGCGGCGCGGCAGCCGGAGCGGGTGTCGCCGCCGCGCAAGGCCCCGACGCCGCAGGCGGAGGCGGATTCCCCGGCGACATCGCCGCCAACCCGACCGGCGACAGCGGCGGCGGCAAGGACGCTTCGCAGGGTGGCGGAACGGGCGGCTCGCCCGGTGGCGGTGCCATGAAGTCCGGCCTGGAGAAGGCCGTCCAGCCCGCGCCGACGAGCGTGTCGGATGACACCAGCGGCCAGGTGGGCGGCAGCCCGGGGCCGGGTGGATCCGGCGTGAGCGCCGCGTCCGGCCAGCAAGGCGGCTGGCAGTCAGTGCCGCCGACCACGACCCCGCCGCCGCAGGGCGCACCGCCGTCCCCTGGGGCACAGAACGCCACGCCCAGCGGGACGGCCTCACCGCCGCCGCCTGCGACCGGCCTCTGATCCCCTGTCCGTCTACCGGGGGCGGGACGTGTACTGCACCCCCGCCCCCGGGTTTCCGCCCGCGTCTTCAGGACCCGCCCCTTGACTGATCTCTCCGTCGCTCCGGTCACGGTGAAGTTTCCGCACCGGTCCCGCCGCGGCATCCTCCTCGGCCTCTCCCTGCCGCAACTCGTCCTTGTTTCCTGCACGCTGGCGCTGCTGCTGATGACGGTGGTCTCCACCGGGCTGGTCGGCGCCGTCGCCCTGGCACCGCTGTGGGCGGCTTCCGGTGCGCTCGTGGTGATCCGTCGGCACGGACGCTCCCTGATCGACTGGGCGCCGATCGTCACCCGCTACGCACAGCGCCGACGCACCGGCCAGACGCTCTGGCTCGCCCGGCCCGTCACCCGGCCCCGGCAGGATGGCATCCTCCACCTGCCCGGCACGGCCGCCTCCCTCAAGGTGGTCACACCCGGCGACTCCGCCAACGGCGCCGCGGCCGTGCACGACCCGCACCGGCAGACCCTGACCGCCATCGCCCGGGTCAGCAGCCGCGCCTTCGCCCTCCTCGACCCCGCCACCCAGACCCACAATGTGGGCAGCTGGGGACGCGCGCTCGCGGGCATCGCCCGCACCGGGCACATCGCCACCGTGCAGGTGCTGGAACGCACCGTCCCCGACAGCGGCGACACCCTCTCCCGCCACTGGGCTCAGAACGGGCAGCCCCAGACACCGGTCGCCGGACAGATCTACTCCGAACTGGTCGCCTCGGCCGGTCCCGCCGCCGCACCTCATGAGACCTACCTCGCCATCTCCCTCGATCTGAAGGCCGCCCGGCGGCTGATCTCGCAGGCTGGCGGCGGGCTGCCCGGGGCGTTCACCGTCATGGAGCAGACCACCGCGTCCATCGCCCAGGCGGCCCGCAACGCCGGACTGATGGTCACCGGCTGGCTGACCGCGCGGGAGATCGCTGCCGTCATCCGCACCGCCTACGACCCGGGGGCCCTGGCCGCACTCCAGCAGTGGTCCGACACCGGCCGCGCCGAGGCCGATCCCGCAGCCTCAGGTCCCGTCGTCCAGGTCGAGGAGTACGACCGCCTCGCCACCGACAGCGCGCGACACGCCACGTACTGGGTGGAGAACTGGCCCCGCACCGAGACGAACGCCGGCTTCATGCACGGCCTCATGTTCACGGCCGGCGTGCGGCGCAGCCTGTCCCTCATCTACGTGCCGCAGGGGCTCGAGTCCGCGCTGCGGGACGTCCAGCGCAAGAAGGCCGCGATCATCGCCGACGCCAACGAGCGCGCACGCCGCGGGCAGGTCGACAGCGAGGAAGACTCCGTCGAGTACGCCGACGTCAAGCAGCGTGAGCGCCAGCTCATCGCCGGGCACGCGGACGTGGCCCTGACCGGCCTCGTCACCGTCACCGCCGAGACCGACGCCCTCCTGGACGCCGCCTGCGCCCAGATCGAGACCCACGCCGTCACCTCGGGCGTCGACCTGCGACGGCTGAACTACCAGCAGCCCGACGCGTTCGCCGTCGCCGCACTTCCCCTCGCCCGCACCACCCTGTAGCTGCCAGTTCGCCCCCGCACCCCGCTCCCGCCTCTTTGGCGGCAAGGACCTCCCATTGATCCCTCCCCGTCCCAGCGAGCCCGACGCGCACCCCTACCTTCGGGCCGCCACCGCAGGCGTCCGCCACCACGCTCGTGCCCTCAACCGTGCCGCGCCCCCGGATCGCGGCCACCTCGACACCCTCCACGCCCACCTCACCGAACTACACCGGCTCATCGACCAGTTGGCTGAGGTAACGCGGCCCCCGCATCCTGCAGCAGGCCGCCACCTCGCCACCGCGCACACCCGGTTGTGGCAGGCCACCACCGAGATCCACGCCGCCTTCCACCTGCTGCCCGGCAACCCAGCGCAGGCAGACACCGAGACGAGCGCGTGCCATCCGGAACGGCTGCCCGAAGGGCCGCCCGTGCTGACCATCTGCCAACGCCACCTCGCCGCCGGGCACAGCATCCGGCGCAAGACCACCCCCACCGACCTCCGCCCGCACACCACGTCCTGCGTGCGATGAGCACCACCCGCAGAATCGAGGGCCCCCGATGAGTCACCGGCCCGCTCGCCGCGCCCGCCGCGCCTCCGCCAGCCCGCTGTTCACCCCGCACGGCACCGACCGGGCCAGCCGCAAGGCAGCCCGCCGCCAGCTCGCCGAAGCCACCGCCAAGGCCCGCGCCGAAGCCAGCGCCCACCAGGCAGAGAGCACACCCGCCGAGCACGAGATGCCCGCTCCGCTCTACCCCCCGAGCGGACGCCCCGGGCCCGCCTCCGCCCGCAACAACCGGCTGAAGCTGCCCGCCCACCGCATGACCACCGCCGTGGCCGCCGGCGCCTACCCCTTCCTCGCCGAAGGCGGGCTCGGCGCCGAGGGCATCTACATCGGCCGCGACGTGCACGCCGAGGCATCGTTCGTCTTCGATCCGTTCGCGCTGTACGGCAAGGTCGAGGGCTTCACCAACCCCAACCTCCTGCTCGCTGGGGTGATCGGCCAGGGCAAGAGCGCGCTCGCCAAGTCCTTCGCGCTGCGTTCGGTGGCCTTCGGCTACCGCGTCTACGTCCCGTGCGATCCCAAGGGCGAGTGGACACCGGTGGCTCAAGCCCTCGGCGGCCGGTCCGTCGCTCTCGGCCCCGGACTGCCCGGACGCCTGAACCCCCTGGACGCGGCCCCGCGACCGGACAGCGTCACAGAGGCCGACTGGGTCGGCGAGATCCGCAAACGGCGCCTGCTCCTGCTCGGCTCCCTCGCCCGGACCGTCCTGGGCCGGGACCTGATGCCCATGGAGCACACCGCCCTCGACGTCGCCCTCGACGCCGTCGTCACCCGCGCCGCCGCCACCGGCCGCACCCCGCTCCTCGGCGACGTCGCCGCCACCCTCAACACCCCCAGTGCGCTCGACGAAGCCGCCGGCGTGATGTCCGGCCAGCTCGGCGACGCCGCCCGCGACCTGGCCCACGCGATGCGCCGCCTCGTCCACGGTGACCTGGCCGGCATGTTCGACGCCCCATCCACCGTCGCCTTCGACCCGCACGCGCCGATGCTCACCATCGACCTGTCCCGCCTCGGCGGATCCGGCGACGACACCGCCCTCGTCCTGGCCATGACCTGCGCAAGTGCCTGGATGGAGTCCGCCCTCTCCGACCTGAACGGCGGCCGGCGCTGGATCGTGTACGACGAGGCGTGGCGACTGATGCGGCACGTCGGCCTGCTGCAGCGGATGCAGGCCCAGTGGAAGCTCAGCCGCGGCCTCGGTATCGCCAACCTCATGGTGATCCACCGGCTGTCCGACCTGCTCACCGCCGGCGACGCCGGATCACAAGGCCGCGCCCTCGCCGAGGGCCTCCTCGCCGACTGCAGCACCCGGATCATCTACCGCCAGGAGACCGACCAACTCCACGCCGCCGCCGCCCTGCTCGGCCTGACCTCTGTGGAAATGGACGCCATCGCGCACCTCAACCGGGGCCGTGGTCTGTGGAAAGTCGCTGGCAGATCCTTCATCGTCCAGCACCTGCTGCATCCCAACGAGCTGGCGCTCTTCGACACCGACGCCCGAATGCATTGAAAAAGCGTCTAGTTCACGAATCCTGACAACACCCCATCGAAGGACTCTCGCATCTCCCCGCGTGACCCGGACTTCGACCTGTACGACAACGTCGGCCGCGACGCCGACCAGATCCACGCCGCCCGGTACAACCTCGCCACCCGCGGCGACCTGAAGCGGTGGGCGCGACGCGACGCGCAGCCCTTCCGCGACGCGCATCCGCTGCCGGACCAGCCGTGGCCCGCACCTGATCTCACCCCCTACCTGGACGCCCTCGCCGCGGCTCAGACTCCGGCAGAGATCGAAGCAGTCACCGACCACGTCCTGGACGCCGCCGAACCTGCACTGCGCGCCGTGAGCGACTACCTCGTCGCCGCCGCCCGGTGGCGGCGGGAGAACCGCGGTGCGGCCAAGGGATCTCCCTCAAACCTGCTGATGACGGCGGCCAGCCGGGCGCTGTCGGTCCTGGCCCTCGCCGACGAGGCCGGCCTGAGCAGGCTGCGCGCCGCCTACGACCCGGCTCCCACCCCCGCGACACCGACCGGCGGCCAGCCTGGGGCCAGCGCAGGCGTCCCGCCCGCTCCTCCGTCCCCCGGTACCGCACCCCGCCGATAGCTCTCTTTCTGCGGTTCCAGTCCCGCCCGACTCTCGCAAACGCGATCCCGAGGGACCACCACTGTTGATCGACACGGCACCGCCACCGCCTGCACACGGAGTCCTCTTGAAACGTCCCCCTCACCTGAACGCCACCGAATGGGCCGAATACCACCAACGCCGAGCCGAAGTCGACGACCTCATGGCACAGGTCGCCGACCAGGACGCCCAGATGGAACACGACCTGATCGCCACCCACGACGAGTACGAACTCGGCTTCAGTCAGGAGTCGCAGCCGGGAGTCACCCCCACTGGACGGACGCCTCCACCGCACCGATCTCCCGCCTCCTCCCGCGGGAGGAACCGTGGCCGCTGACGAAGCGAGCACCCCAGACTCCCGCCGCGTTGCCTCGCTCGCACCGCTTCCCGACCACCGCAACGTGGACACCCCGTGGTGGCAGGAGCTGTGGCGTCGCCACGCGCACATCACCACGCCGCTGCGGGCGCGCGGCCTGCAGTGCGACATCGAGTTCGGCCTCAGCGCCTACATCGTGCGCGTCTCTCTCCCCGACGACAGTTACCTGATCATCGGTCCGCCGCAGGAGCCGTCCTCCGAGCGCCCGCCCGGAGACCCCGAGGGCTGGATCGCGACGCGTGAGCACCCCGACGACCCGTCGCTGTTCGAGGTCCTCTACGACTCGGCCCCCTCCGACGACCCCGGCGCTCCTCAGCGGCCCGAAGCCCGCCACGGCGGCAGCGCCCAGCCCCTGATCGAGGCGATCAACCACCGCCTGGCCAAGCTCGGACTGCTGCCGCACCCCGTCCTGCCCGGCGAAAGCCCACACGTGCACTCAGCCCAGCCGACGCCCCCGCCCCAGGCCCAGGGCGTCCCCGGCACATCCGACGACGCTCCCATCTACGTCTACGGCGACGCGCTGCGCGCTCTGACCGACCGGCTCAACGGAGCGGAGTCGCATACGGATGCCGCTGCCCTGCTGCACCAGATCCTGGAGCCCACCGACGGACTGCTGGCGCAGCTCGGCGAGTTCTTCGAAGCAGCCGGGGAGAAGGCCAAGGAAGCGGAGGAGGACGACGGCTTCGACCTGTCGTACGACCTCGCCGACGCCGCCGCCGAGATCCGCAACCTCGGAGAGGTCCTGCACGTGGCCGAGGACAGGATGCGGGCCCTCACTCCGCTCGCGTCGGCACCGCGCCTGCCCTCCAGCCCGGCCCGTACACCGTCCCTGCCCCCGCGAGTGCTCCCGCCGGCACAGCCGCGGCACACGCGCTGACCCCGGACCACCGCTTCCCTCCCGGAACACATGACTTCACTCCGCACCGACCTGGCCGCCTTCGCCGCCGCCCTTTCCGCGCGCCTGCCCGGCACCTGGACCAGCCAGTACCAGCGCCACTCGCAGTACGCGGACCAGTTCCCCCGCACCGAACAGCTCTGGGACACCGGCCACGTCGACTACGTCGTCAG
Organism: Streptomyces sp. bgisy159; assembly: GCF_057707805.1. Classification (NCBI taxonomy): domain Bacteria; kingdom Bacillati; phylum Actinomycetota; class Actinomycetes; order Kitasatosporales; family Streptomycetaceae; genus Streptomyces; species Streptomyces sp. bgisy159. The sequence continues at coordinate 45,047 of NZ_JBYIQX010000023.1, forward strand.
CCAGTACGTCCTCACCCACGACGCCGTGCTCCACGGGCCGGCCGACCAGAGGCTGTACGTGGCCGACCGCCCCCGCTTTCTGCACCAGTTCGTCGTCGCCCCGCTCGCACCCGACAGCACGCACATCAAGCCCCGCCACTTCGCCGGAGTCGAGGAACCCAACGGCATCGCCGTTCCCAAGGACCCCGCACGCGCGGCAGCACGAGTCGCCCGGCGGCTGCTGCCCCGCTACGAAGAAGCCCTGCAGGCCGTCCTCAACAACGCGGCGCACCAGCCCCAGCCACCGCACCGGCCCCAACCGCCACAGGTCGACCAGGTCCTCACGCTGACCCTCTACAGCGACGGCGCCCTCGGCGCGCCGTACGAGAGCGTGCCGGTCGATGCCCGCATGACGCTGTACGCCCACGGCTTCCAGTACCACCCGCACCAAGCAGCGTTCCTCCTGCCCACCGCCTACGGGGACACCGGTCGCGCCCTTCGCGTCCACGCCGTGGTCCAGCAACTCACCGCCCAGGGCATCGGCGTGAACCTGCGCCACTCGGCGCCCACCACCAGCGCCGCCCTTCCGCCGGCGTCAGCGAAGGCCGCGTCCCCGATCCGCCGTACGCGCTGACCCGCCCCGCCCCCAGACCTTGGAGTCTCCATCCGCATCACCCGCCGCACCCTGCCGCTGCTCGCCGGCGCCGCCTGCCTCGCCCTGGCCCTCACCGGCTGTGCCGACGACGAAACCGCTGTCGCCAAGCAGACGCCCAGCGCCAGCAGCGCGCCGCAGCCGGCACCTGCCCTCAGCGCCGCCCAGGCCCGCGCCGTCATCACCCACTACTCGCAGATCAACAACGAGGCCAACGCCGACCGCAACCGCGCCCTGCTCGACACCATCGAGGACGGCCCGCTGTATGCCATGTCCGTCTCGGACTACACCGAGACCGAGGGGCTGCCCGCGGCCGACCGCACGCCCTACAAGCCCTGGTCCTACGACACCGCCAGCGCCAAGCTGTACATCCCGCGCCTGGCCGCTGGACAGGACCGCTGGTTCGCCGCCGCGCTCTCAGACGACAAGGAAAAGGCCCCCTCGCGTCTGGCGGTGTTCGCGGAACGACCCCAGCACAAGCGCTGGGAGCTGGTCTCCGTCGTCGACCTCGACAGCCCGAAACTGCCGGACATCGCACTCGACCACGACGGGTACGCAACGGCCGTCGCCGCCGACGGCAACAAGCACCTCGCCGCCGACGTCGGCGTTTTGCGTGCCGCGGTGCTCGACAACTTCGCCACCGGCGGCACGCACACCGGGACGAAGGTCTTCACGCCGACCACGGCGAGCAAGCGGCAGATCGAGGTCCACGACAAGACCGGCACCCGTTTCGGGGACCAGGGCACCACCGTCTTCGCCGGCGCCGCCAACCGCTACACGGACGCCTACGCTCTCAAGACCGCCGACGGCGGCGCGCTGGTTCTCTTCTCCCACATGCACACGCAGACCGACGCCGTCGCGCACTCCGGCCTGCAGATCAACCCGGGCAAGGAGGACCGGGCCTGGCTCCACGACGTGTCCCGCACCTCCATCAGGTACACGTTCGTGTGCAACGACGCCGCCGCTGTCCCCGCGAAGGCCGCCCCGTCCCGGCTGATCGGCTACACGTGTGCCCGCACCGATGCCTCCGGCCCGCCGGTCTCGTCCTGGTCAGACCGCGTATAGACGCACCCGCGCGCTACCTGATGGCCGCCGAACATTTCCCGCCCCCTGCTTGCTGCGGAGAGCTCCCTGTCCACTCGCTCCTTCATCGCCCGCCCCACCGTCGGCACGGGCTACACCGGCATCCACGTCCAGCTCGACGGCGTGCCCAGCCACCACCTCCCCCTCCTCCTGGCCGCCTACCAGTACAAGTTCGGACGCGACATCGAGGCCATGTGCCGGCACCTCATCGACGACGTCGCCGTCGGCTGGGACGAACTCGGCACCGATCTCCTCGACGATGCCCCGCCCGCACTAGTGACCGCGCTGACCGGCGGCGAGCACTGGCCCAGCCGAACCCTCGACCACCTGGTCACCCCGGACGGCTCGCCGCCGGTACGCATGTCGGTCACCGACGAGACCGCCGACGACCAGGACATGCAGTGGGGGTACGTCCTGCACAAGGAGGGCGTCGAGGTGATCAGCCTCCTGCACGAGGACATCGGCCCCATCGTGAGCTGGTCCATCGACCCGCGCACCGCCTTCAGGCGACCACCCGGCGGCCTGGTCCTCCCTCGACTCCCCGCCCGCTATCCGGGCATCGCGCAGCACGCCGACTCCGAGCGCTCCTGCCGCAGCCCCGGCGAAGGCCAGCCCCTCTCGCCCCACCGCCCGCCGCTAGCTTTCCCTCGTCTTCCCGGAGCCTTCCCTGCCCCCGCACACCACGCCCCTGATCACCGTCGTCATCGCCAGCCGCCTGCGCGAAGACCGGCTCGACTACCTGACCGCCATGCACGCGAGCCTGACCCGGCAGTCCGTGCCGTGGGAGGCCGTGATCGCACTCGACGGTGCCTCGCCCGACCGCCTGCCGGCCCCGCTCGCACAGGATGCCCGCGTTCGCACCCTGTCGCTGCCCCGGCCGGTCGGCGCCGCCTGCGCCCGCAACCTGGCCCTGAACCACGTACGCACCCCGTACACCAACTGGGCGGATGACGATGACGAGTTCACCGACGATGCGATGGCCGTACGGCTGAACACCCTGGAGTCGACCGGGGTCGGCTGGTGTGCGGGCTGGAGCGAGGACCACTACCCCGACGGCTCGACCACCCTGTGGCGCTGTCCAACGCCGCCCGGCCGGCACGAGGCCGGCGACGTGTGGACGTACTGGAAGTCGCCGGCGGACACCATCCCCATCGGGCCGACCACGATCCTCGCCCGCACCGACCTCGTGCGCGCCGCGCCGATGGGCGGCCTCGTCCAGGGCGAGGACTACTGCGCAGCCCTCGGCGTCACCGCGCTCGCGCGCGGGATCCTGCTGCCAGTGCCCGTGTACAGGTACCGCAAGTGGAACGGGCAGATGACCGCCCAGGTCGGATACGACCAGCTGGAGGTGGCGGCCCGCGAGCACGCCTGGGCGTACGGCCGCAGCCTGCGCTCCGTCCTGCACGGCGAGGACCTTCTAGGATCCGCGAATTCGTGAGCATTTCCGCGTGATCATGAGCATTGGCAACGTTCAGTAGTTGTCACTTTCTCAAGCCCGGGTGTCAGCGCGGGCGCGGCCGACCTCCTCCTGGATGCGGTCGCGCAACCAGGGCGGCATGTCCACCGGGGCACCCTCTGCGTCAGCGAGATAGATGCAGAGTTGCCCACGCATCTCGTCCTGGCGCGGATGACCGAAAGCTTCGACGACCCGACGACCCACCTCATTGAGATCTTGGTGTGGAGCATCCACGTCCGACTGGTCATAGAACATGTGCAGGCCGGGAACACCGGGCAGGGGTCGAGTCACCTTCGGCCCCGCATCCCCGACAATCCGGCTCTCGGCGTCCCAGTACCGGATGAAGCGCAGGTTGTACGCGCTAACGACGGCCACCATCGCCAGGTCGCTCATAGCCAATCTCCTGCCTCGCAAGGGAGTTTGGACTCTAGCCGCCGCGCCGACCTGCTGGGCCGAGAGCGACCTGGTCCACCAGCGTCAAGGCCGACCCTGGTTACCGGAACCAACGTTCACCGCGGCCATTAGTACCTCACTCGCCGTTACCTATCCGAGCTAGGAGAACCACCGATTGCTCAATCTCCACCTACAGCGCCACTGCTCACTGCGTGCGGATTTCGATGTTTCTGCGGGAGCCCGTGCTCACGAAGTCGCGCTCCCTACAGACCTGGTCCATGGCTGAGGCGCAGATCATCCTGACGCACAGCCGAGAGTCCGGGATCGTCGCCATCGCCTCGGGCGAGCAGTACCCCTGGGCGCACACCGCCCTCGCGGAGAACGGCTTCCAGCGGGACGACGACGGCGTCTGGCACCTGCCCGCGGACGGCACCAAGACCACCGTGGTCGACCTGATCAGGTGCGCGAAGCGGCACCACACCAGCGTGCACACGAGCAGCCGCCGGTTCATCGGCGACGCCGCCCGCGACCTCACGCGCCTCCTGCCCGGCCAGTGGCGCGCCTCGTTCGAGATCTACTCGCACCCCGCCTGGCAGGAAGACCTCGTCCCCTGGATCTGGGACAGCGGCGAACTCGGCCGCGCCGTCCAGAGCGAGCGAATCCCCTACGCCGCGCTCCTCACCGACGCGGTGCAGGGCACCACGCTGCTGTTCATCGAACGCCCCGGCCGTCAACTCGACTACCTGGTAGGGGCCTTCTCGCCCGAGGGGCTAGAAGGGGGCTACGGCGATCCCCACGCCCCGCGCAGCATCGTCTTGCCGCCGTTTGCCGGACGGGCTGCCCAGGCCCTCACCGGCCGGTACCTCCCCGCCTACGAGCAGGCCGTCCACGCCCGCCAGACGGCGGCCATCGCCGCCGTGCTCGGGGACATCCGCTGCGAGCACGACACCTGGCAGGCCATGAACGCCTCCGGCCGCTACAGCGACGCCACCCCGCTGAGCGCCGCCGCTCTCGGCGCCGCGACGGGGTTGTTCCTCGACCACGCCTGGAGCCGTTTCCTGACCGTCGTCGACCACGCCCCGGCGCTGCTGGACCGGTGCCGACCCGCGAGCAGCCCGTGGCCCGACGACGCCGCGGCCCTCTCCCGTCTGGCCGACGCCGTGATCGATGCCGAGACCCTGGTCGACGAGATCGTCCACGGCGGTTTCGTGCCGGAGCAGGAGCGCCGAGCACGCGCGTGGCCGGCCATCGAGACCTGGCTCACTGACGGCGAAACGTTCTTGCGGCAGACCCGCATCAGCGCACCCCACCGCCGCCCGGCTCTGCCCGTCGCCGCGCCGGCCCGCCCCCTCACCGCGGCCCGGCCCGCGCACCGCGGCCCCTGACCTTTCCGCCCCCGCCCCGAGGAGAACACCGCCCCCTTGCAACCCGGCACCCACTTCGCCTTCGGCGACCACGAGGAACACGGCTTCGTGGCCTCCTTCACCGCCTCTATGCCCGCGCACCTCGCCCACTGGTACCTGGAGCGCGAGCAGTTCGAGCCCGTTCCCGGAGAACCCGGCCTGTACCGGCTCAGCGAGCCCGAGCGTGACGGAGTCCGCCGCACCCGCCAAGCCGTCCACGACCTGCGCCGCCACGGCTACACCGTGCAGGCCGACATCCGCCTTGACCCGTCCCTCTCGGCCGGCCCGGCACACCCCGCCCGGCCCCACGGACTCGAGGAGCGCCGCAGCCGTCTCGCCCAGGCCGCCGCCGGCCGGACGACGCAGCGCTCTACACCGCCCACCACCTCCCCGCCTTCGGCCCGGCCGATCCCGCCGAAGCCCATGTACGCTCCGACCGTCCATCTGACGGCCGCGACCGGCGGGCGGTCCCGATGACACCCGCGAGCAGTCCGACCCCCGACGGCCCCTTGCCGACCGCTCCCGAACTGGCCAACGCGGCACGCGACTTCCGTTTGCGGCTGGCGGTCATCGACCGCGAGACCGAGGCCGCGCTCGACATGACACGCGACCGCTACGGCCGTACCGTCCACGCGGGCGCCGCGGCAGCCGCACGAGCCCACCGCGACAAGGCCGCGGTGGAGGCGTACGCCGCCCACCTCGCCCCGCACGCCGAGGCTCTCCTCGATGCCGCCCGCCTGGCGCTCGATGAGCTGCCACCCGCTCGGCACCTGGCCGGGTGGCGGGCCGTCCTGGACGGCCTGGCCGTTTCGGCCGCCGAGATCCGCCGGGCGCTCGACCGGCCAGCCGCACCCGGTTCCCCGGCCGAGCGCGCTCAGCACGCGGCCTTGTGGCCGCACCTGGCCGCCTGGGCGGACCACGGCTCCATCGCCAGCAACCTCGCCGACCAGCAGGGCGGCCAGCACCACAAGGCTCCGCTGACCGACGAGGAACAGCAAATGTGGACCAAGAAGGCCCAGGCCGCGCAAAGGCGCGGCGAGCTGGAGCTGACCGAGTCGTGGTACTCCGCCGACGGGCAGCCGATCACCCTCGCCTATTTGGTCGAGGATGACGACTCGACGGTGGTCGCGCTGCGCGGCGATCCGGACGCACCGGGCTAGCAGGTGATCGGGCACTACGCCCACGAGTACGAGGCGGGCAAGGTGCTGCCCGCTCCGGTTCCGCCCGGCGTGCTGCGCGCGGACGTCTCCCGGTTCAACCGCCCGGCACCGGTCCCGGAGGTGTCCCTGCAGGACCTCATCCGCGATGTCGTCGAAGGCCACAGTGCCGGTGACGCCTCCAATGCGCTTCTCAGCGCTGTCCAGCGCGGCTATGACGCCGGACCGATGGTCCGCCTGCAGGAACTCCTGGAGACCAGCGGCCAGTTCGCCAGCGCCCTGGAGACCGTGCAGGGCCGCCAGATCGCCGCCCGCCTGGCAGCGCTGAGCCGGCAGATCGAGTTCCTCACCCGCGAAGCCGAAGAGGCGGCCGAGGACCTCGGCGCGACCGTCGCCGTCCTGCCCCCGCACCGCACCCCCGTGCTGCGCACCCGTCCGCGCCCCGCCGTGGACACCACACCGCCCAAGCCGCCACCCCGCGCCAGCACCACCGCCCGACACCGCTAAGTGAGCGTTTGATTCTCGGTTGTCTGTTTCATTTGGCTTAGCTGTCGCGCCAGTTGGGGGTGGCTTCGTGGGTGAGGCGGCGGGTCATGAGGTTGATGGCGGCGAGCTGGATCATGGCGGCTGAGCGGTGGGGGTGGGTTTCGTAGTCGCGGGCGAGGCGGCGGTGGTGCATGAGCCAGCCGAGGGTGCGTTCGATGACCCAGCGGCGGGGTTGGACGTGGAAGCCGCGGACGGTGGGGTCGCGTTGGACGATCTCGAGGTCGATGCCGAGGTGGGCGGCCTGTTCAACGGCTTTGGTCTTGTAGCCGTTGTCGGCCCAGGCCTTGGTGATGGTGGGGTGGCGTGCGGCGATGCCGGCGAGGAGTGGGGTGCCTGCGGCGGAGTCGTGAACGCTGGCGGCGGTGACCGTGACGGCCAGGAGGAGGCCGAGGGTGTCGGTGACGATGTGCCGCTTGCGTCCGATGATCTTCTTGGCGGGGTCGATGCCCTGGCTGGTCAGGGGGACGGTGGCGGAGGTTTTGATGCTCTGGCTGTCGATCAGGCAGGCGCTGGGCTCGCTGGTGCGGCCTTCGGCCTGACGGACTTTGCCGCGTAACAGGCCGGTGAGCTGGTCGAAGATGCCGTCGGCTTCCCAGCGGGCGAAGTAGCCGTAGACGCTCTGGTGGGGCGGGAAGTCGTGGGGTAGGTAGCGCCAGGGGATGCCGGTGCGGTCGACGTAGAGGATGGCGTTCATCAGGGTGCGCAGGTCGTGGGTGGGTTTGCGGATGCCGTTGCGGGCCTGGCGCCAGGCTTCGAGGGTGGGGCGGATGAGTTCCCAGCGGGCGTCGGACAGGTCGCTGGGGTAGGGCCGTGGAGTTTGCATAACGGATGCGTATGGGGCGGCAGCTGGTCTGGCCAGGGCGTGTGCGGGTTTGCCGGGTGCACCGGGGCGTGCGTTCTCGACACGGCGCGTACCGGTAGATTTCCAAATGAGACAGGAGCACTTACAAGGAAACCGGCGCACTACAGCTCTGCCGATTGCCGCAGAAGCGATGTTTCCGGCGAATCGCTTCGCTGAGCGCTCGATCCGGCTCCTGGAATTCCCCCTGAACCATCCAATACCAGAATCAAACGCTCACTAAGCCCATGTCCCACCTGGTCTTGACGAACACGAGCCCATGGAGCAGTACGCGATCAACCTTGCCCTCGCAAAATACGAGCACGATCGTGAGCTGTCTTGAGCGCTCACGGCCTAGGGGCGGCCATGCCAGCCGCCCCGGAGCAGCGACTACTGCTGACGCTTACTCACGTGTGACACGGCGGTCATGCCGGCGCCGTAGGTGAAGGCAAGGACCGCACCGCCAGAAGCGACGGCGGTGAGGGCAGGCTGCCCCAGAACAGCGGAGCCGATCCCCGCAACCAGCCCAGCGATGACGGATACCAGAGCAACGACGACAACGTGATACACGCGGTGGTCACAGGTAGAAGTGGTGGCAGACAAGTAGGGCCCTCCCATACTCCGTCGGAGCGCCGTCACCTGAATCAGGGCAGGGTGCAGCCTGCGCTGGATTCACGTCACAGCGTCGCCGCCCAGCGGGCGTCGCGATAGGGAAGCGCCGGCCAGGCGCGCCTATCGCTCCTCGGATGGAGCGCCGTAGCGGTTGGCCATCATCACCGATGCACCATGCCTTTCAAGGATCTCGTCAACCACGTCCATGGTAGCCAACCCCACTGACACCCAGGCAAGTTGGTAGCCGTTTCTTGGGGGCCCAAGCTGCAGCGACTCCCACTCACCTGGTCTTCACGCGCGAAGCCTCGTTGCAGGCACACCTCTCCTGGTGGCCGTGTTTCCTGGCCAAGCATCCCGCCCGCCGCGCCGCCCTCGCCGGACACCTCGCCAAGCAGCCGCTCGCCGGCCCGGCGCTCCCTGGCACCGGCGCGGCCTTCGCTCTCACCGTCCTTCTCGCCGCGCGCCGACATCTGGGCCCCGCGGGCAGGCGCGGTGCGGCTGGCGCCGGTGCCTGCTCCGTGGCCGGTACATGACGCCCTGATCAGGGCGCAACCCCACTACTTCCAACCCCTTTGAGGAGATCGAATTATGGCCGTGCGTACGCACTGGACCGTGGAGCACGCCTGCTCCCACCGAGTGGATCACGACCTGTCCAATCGCCCTGCCGACAAGCGGGCCAGCTTCGCCCGCTGGCTCGCGTCGAAGGACTGCACCGACTGCTGGAAGGCCGCACGCGACGCCGACTCCGAGTCCAAGGATGGGTGGCTCGCGGCCAAGCGGGCCGAGGAGCAGGAGGCAGCCCTCGCGTGGGCGAAGCAGTTCGACATGCCGCAGTTGGAGGGCCCGGCCAAGGCCCTGGACTGGGGTGAGCGCTCCCGCCACCAGCTGATGACATCCGCGCACACCGCACTCGTGGTCGAGGGCACGTGGGACGAGGCGGACTGGGCGGAGCTGGAGGAGAAGGCCCGCACCATCACCCGTGCCGGATGGTGGATCGACCAGCGCGACGCCGAAGGCACTGACCTGCTCGAACTCCTCGACGCAGCCGATGAGGCGGACCGCGGGACGGAGAACCCGTTCCGCTGACGGCGGGGCAACATAGCCGGAGAACGCCGGTTAGCCAAACCGGCGTTCCTCCGGACTATTGATGCTCCCACCCCGCCAGCATCTGCGTGGAAGGACCTCATGTCCCAGCCCCCGCCCCACCTCGGCGTTCGCACCGACGCCCGACCCGCTCACCCCCGATCGGGACATCACTCACGCCCACTTCCAGGCCGGTGACACCGTCGTCGTCCTGAAGGGGATGGCCGGCGGCGAACTGTGGGGCGATGCGATGCGCGTCGTGGCCCCGTCCTGGCACACCCCGACCGACGAGGACGGCTGGCGGCTGCGTGATGCGACCGGCGGCGCCCAGTCCTACGTCACCGCCCACCCCCGCTACCTCGTGCACCTCTCGCGCCGCTGCCCGGACTGCCTGATCTACCTGCGCGCCATGGAGGATGCCCTCTTTACGCGGTTCGCCGACCGCGACGAGCTGATCGACTGCGGCTGGTACACCACCACCGCCCTGGGCCAGCTCGTGCACATCGCGGACATCCGGAGTGGCCGATGACTTCCCCCACGCACCGTCCCGGCCGTTCCGCCGCGCTCGACAGAGCCAGGGCCCAAGCCACCGCATCTCCGGTCGATTCTTCCTGGCCGCTTCACCTGGCCGAAGACCTCCGCGACATCGAGGCCGACTGGAGAACTTCGGCCGAGGTGTGCGCGGATGCTGCCTGGGCGGCACGGTCGGCCGGCCACAGCGTCCTGACCCTGCTGTCCCCGCAGGACGTCACCGCAATGGGCCTTGACCCGATCACCGCCCGCACCTTGGCTCATCTGTACCTGAGCGCCCTGCGGTTCGACTTCCGCTGCCCCACCCTCCAACGCCTCGTCGAACAACTCGCGGAAACCGCGCGTCAGCCGCTGGACTGCTACACCCGGGCCTTGTACGCCTTCGCGCTGCTGGGCCAGTCCCGCCCGGAGGGCCTGGCGGTCATGGACGAGGTCCTCGCGGAGGCCGGGCAGCACACCAAGACCCTGCACGTCCTGCTGCACGGGCTGTGGCTCGGCCAGGACCTGGACCAGGACGCGGAGCGTCTCCTGGCCCTCAGCTCCCGACCGGCCCTCGCCACCGGCAGCGACCCGATCGTCCTCTTCCGCGTGGCGGGTGCCCTGCGCCGGCTGGGCCGGTACGACGAAGGGTTGGGCGCCATCGACAGGGCGATCGACTGTCTCCCGCCGGGGGACACCTCGGTGCACGCCGACCTGGTCCGCGAGCGCTCCCTGCTCTGCACAGCCCGCGACCTTCATCAGCACCGGCCGCCCACCCGCACGTCGAGCGGGGTGCCGTCATGATCCCCCGCCTGCACGCGCGGACCCACTCGCCGCGCGACCCGCTCGCCGAGGCACTCGGGCGGCCCCTTTCCCCGAACGAGGGTCTGACGGAGTACACCATCGTCGCCCACTGGCCGGACCTGGACTACTACACCCCCAACGACGAGCAGAGAACCTGGACATCCGCTCAGTGGGCCGAGCACCTCGAAGATCCCTACCTGGAGCATCCGTTCACTGCCAGTGCGGACGACGACCGACGGGCGATCCTCCATCTCGACATCCGCCTCCACCCGGACGACCGGGAGCTGACCGGTCCCGAGTGGGCCGAAACCGCTCACCGGTTCGCGCGAGCCGCCGGTATCGAGATACCCGGCGCCGCAGAGCACGGCTGGCGGTGGATCGCCGTCCAGGCACAGCCCGGGCGCCTGGACCTGATCGCCAACCTGATCCACCTCGACGGCACCTGGCGCACCCCGCCCTCAGACATACTGCGGCGCCTTGCGGACGAGGCACGCCGCATCGAACAGGACCTCAACTTGATCCCCGCCCGCACCGGACCCGCGACACGCCCCGCTGTCCGTACGGCGCCCACCGCATCCGCGCAGTTCGCGAGCGTCCTTACGCAGCTCGCCGACGAGCAGGCCGGCCCGCTGGCCACGGTCCGCGGACTGAGCGAGCACACCGCTCACCGCATCGCCCGCCAGCCCGGAGCCGCCAGCACCGAAGCAGCACACGGTCTGGAGCTGATCGCCCGCCGGCTCCACGCGATCCAGCAGGACCTGGACACCACCGCGGCCCACCTGGTCCGCCGGTCCCGGATCGCCGCCGCACCGCCCGTAGCCCGGCACACCGCCCACAGATCTCCGTAGGAGCAACGCCTTCTTGCCCCATACCGGCCGCTTCATGGACATCCGCCGCGACTCGAGCTCCAGCGAACTCCTCGCGCGCGGCGACGACTTGGAGGCACACAGCATTCTCCAGCGCGCGGGATTCATCGCGGTCGTCCGCCTCCACGAGACCTACCACCGCGGCCCCGCCGGCCTCACCGAGGACGACGAGTCCCGTCTCGCCACCGATGCCGTAGCGCGCCTGCGGGCTGCCGGGTACCACGTCGACTGCGACGAACCTTTCGACACCGACGCCCGCCCCGCGCGCTATCCCACGCTCGGTACCTCGGTCTCCCACCTCGCCGAACGCCTGCGCGAAGCCACCGACACCGCCGAGGCAGCCGACATCCTCACCGCACTCACCGCGCCCCACGACGGCATCCTCGCCGGGTTGGAGGAAACCCTCGGCGCTCTGGCGGAGTTCTTCGACGGACTCGGCAACGCGACCGATCCGCACACCGCCCGGCGCCTGCGCTACCTCGCCGACGAATACGTCCGCGTCATCCACTCCGACCTCGCGTACACCCGCGAACGGCTGGCCGACCGGCACGCCCCTCACCCCGGCCGCCGCCCCTGCGCCGAGCAGGTGCCCGACCACGAGCCCGAACGCTCCGCCGTGTGCGCCTGCCCACCCCCGCCGCGTGCACTGCCGGCCCCGGCACCGCCGCCCGTCGGTGCCACCCGCCTGCGCCGCTGAGCCCCTGCAACTGCCCAAGGACACCATGCACGACCACGACACCTCCGAGCACCTCGCCTCGTACGCCGACGTCCTCGCCGGTGAACTCCCCGATACCTGGACCAGCACGCACCTGACAGCCGATGCCAAAGACGACCTCGCCGAACTCGCCGACCGGATCTGGGACCTGGACCTGGTCGCCGCCTCCCTCGGCGAGCACCCGCTGACGCAGGCAGCCGTCCTCAGCCGCCCCGACGGCGCCCAGCTCGTCCTCCTGGACCGGCACGACGGACGCGACGGCTTCCTTCTCGCCGCCGTCGCCCCGCGCGCCCTGCCCGACGAGGCGTACCGGGCTGTCCCTGAGCCCAACGGCGTCGCCCTGGCAGACGACCCGTTCCTGAGTGCCGAGCAGGTCGCTGGCGATCTGCTCGCCCGCTACGACCGTGCGCTCGCACAGGTCCGGCACAACGCCCTGGGTGGCATCCAGCCCTCCCAGCCGGACCGGATCGTCCTGACCTGGCAGCCGGACGGCAGCGTCGCCACCGCCCCCGCCGACGACCGGGCCGGCACGATCCTCGTCGCCCACGGCTTCATCCAGGACCCGCAGAGCGGCATCTACCGCCTGGGTGGTGACGACACCCAGGTCCAGGCCCGCGCCCTGCGCGAGATCGGCCCGCGCCTCGACGCGCTCGGCATCGGTACCGCCCTCCAGCACCCCGCCGGACGAACCGCGCCTACCTCAGCCCCGGCATCCATGCCGCCGACCCCGTCCGGCACCCGTACGCCAACCGCCAGGACTCGATGAACCAGGCGGAGGCCGACCTGGGCATCCCCTCCCTGCTCCTGACCGGTCATGACGTCAAGTGCACGCCCGGCGTCTTCGACGAAGCCACCTACCGGCGGGCCATGCACGGCCTCCGCACCAGAGCGGCCCGTCCCGCAGCGCAGCAACCGGCACCGGACGGCTCCCCGTCGCACTCCGCACCGGCCCGCTGTACCCCGTAAGACGCCCGAGCGGCCCCGGCACCACGCCGGGGCCGCCCAGCACACCGCCCGACTCCCGGAGAAACCCGTAGCACCCCGCACACCCCCACCGATCAGCAACCGGCTCAAGCCCCGGCTCGCCACAGCCCTGTTCCGCCGCTATCTGCGCGCTTGCATACCGACCGGTCCCGACCACACCTCCCCGCTGACCGGCGCCCGCCCGGGGGGCGTCCTCACCGAGTCACAGCGCGTCGGGCAGCGCCACCACCACTGACCGTTCACCGCCCCGGAGGAGCATGTCCCACCCCGCCCCCTATCCGGTGAGACTGGCCGACGAGATCACCCGCCAGCTCGGCCAGCTCGCCGACCACCTCTCGCAGCTTCCCCCGCCCCAGGCCGCGCAGGTCATCGCCCGCGTTCTCGACCCGGACGCCGGAGTCCTCGGCGGCGTCACTCACCTCGTCGCCACCGGAAGCGTGTTCGCCAAGGACCAGGCAGAGCGCGGCGCGCTCCCCGCGGAGGTGTGGCTCGCTCTGGGCCGTGCCTCGAACGAACTGCACGACATCACCCTCGACCTGGACGAACACAAGGACGCCCTGGCGCACGTCAGCACCCAGCCCGCCACCACCGAGGCGAAGCGCCCAGTGCCCGCACCGCTCGTGGTCCGGCGGCGCCGGTGAAGAAGAAGCAGTGGCAGGGCTGGGGGCCCGGCGAGCAGGCCGAGCAGCACTACCTCGTCCAGCCCCGTGCCCTGGCAGGCGGCGGCGACGTCCGGCACGTCTCGGAGTTCCTGCGTGCCTCGGGCTGGCGGGACAAGTCCAAGACCGGCGGCCCTTTGTTAATGGAGAGCCCGGACCGGACCGTCCGCGTCGCCTACGACCCTTACGTCCTTCCCGGCGGCTGGACCATCCACGGCCGGGCAGACGGGGCCAGCGGCGAGTGGTCGGCGCACCTGGGCCGTCAGGCCCCGGTGGAGATCGTCGCCGGCCTGACCGACGCCCTCACCCGTCCCCGCTCCGCACACGCCCCCAACGTCTGGGCTCCGCTGCAGGAACAGAACTGGCACACGCGTTTCGAGGGCGAAAACTACGTGGCGACCAGCCCCGACAGCACCGCGTGGATGCAGTACGGCCAGAACCCCGACGGCACGGCGATGTGGTGGAGCGGAGCGCAGGACAAGCAGGGCAACGGCTGGACGGCCCACTTCACGCCGAACACCCCGATGCACCTCGTGCAAGCCTTCTCCACCGAACTCGCTAGCCCCGACCCCGTGATGCGCCCACGCGGACGCGTCCCGCACAGCGCGCAGATCCGCACCTGGTCGGTATCCGTCGAGCCCTCCCAGCTCAGCGCCTGGCAGCAGGCCCGCATCACGGCCGCCCGGGCCGCCACCTGGGCCCGCAACAGCGCCCGAAGCACCAGACCGCGCACCACCGCCCGCGCCCACGCCGCCGACGGCGCACGAACCCGCCGCTGACCACGACACCCACCACCCCGAGGAGCCCGATGCCCGCACTCACCCCGGACACCATCCGCGCCGCGACCGACACCCTGTGCCGTCTCACCGAATACCTGCGCGAGAACCCCGACCCCAAGGAGGCGCTCGCTCTCGTCGAGCCCCTCCTCGACGAATACACCGGCCTGCCCATCCAGCTCGGTGACACCCTGCGCGCCCTCGCCCGCGCCGTACAGAGCCACCCGAACACACCGCGCAGCGAGAAGATCAGTGATCTGGTCACCGAGCTGCGTGCCGCGGCGTGGGTGCAGACCGACCAGTACATGCTCCACTACGTCCTGGACGAGCTGCGCAAGGTGATCGGCAGCGCCGCCGCGAGTGAGCCGGGGTGCGGTCGGTGCCGCTGAGCGAACGGCAGCTCGCCGGGTTCGCCGACAAGCACGCCTGGCGGATCCCCTTCGACACCAGCCCCCGCCATCTCGCCGGCCCCGGGGATGCCCGCCACGTCACCCACGGCTTGGCCGCCGCCGGATGGAGCGCCGTCTCCGACCCTTTGAGTGCCGAGATCGTCCTGCGCAGTCCCGACCTTCGCCACAGCCTCCAGTTCGACCCGCAGTCCGCCACCTCTGCATGGTGGCGGCTGCGGGCCGAGCCCACCGACACCGAGCCCGGCTGGTACGCCGAGTTCGGTGAACTCGTGCCCGCCGAGGTCCTCGCCGGCTTCACCGATGCCCTCATCGCCCCGCCGCCACAACAGCCAGACCCGTGGCAGCCGGTGACCTCGGCGGGCTGGCACCGCGACTCGGACGGTACGGCGCGCTCGCCGGACTCCATGTGCCACATCGAACTGCGCCCGTTGAGCGAATTCAGTGGCCGGTCGTCCTGGCACGTTGAGACCTGCGAGCCCGGCGACGGGCAGTTCCCCGGCCCGCGCATCTGGCACGCCTACTTCGACAAGGACGTCCCCGCCCACCATGTCGGATCGTTCCTCACCGCGCTGGCCGACCGCAGCCCGCTCCAGCGCGGCATGTACGACCGCACCGGCCACTACAGCGCCGTGCAGGAGCCCAGCCCGCTGCGCCCGCAGCAGGTGGTCGACGCCCACACCGCCCGTATCGAGTCGCTCCGTGCCCGGGCACGCTCCGCCCGCAGGCAGCAGACGAAACCCGCACCGACGCCGGCAAAGGCCCACACC
Source organism: Streptomyces sp. bgisy159 (assembly GCF_057707805.1). Taxonomy (NCBI): domain Bacteria; kingdom Bacillati; phylum Actinomycetota; class Actinomycetes; order Kitasatosporales; family Streptomycetaceae; genus Streptomyces; species Streptomyces sp. bgisy159. The sequence continues at coordinate 60,740 of NZ_JBYIQX010000023.1, forward strand.
GCCCAGCCGGCCGCCCGCCGCTGAACCGACAGGACCCCTTTCCCATTTCCGCCGATCACCGCGCCCACCGCGCCCTCCTCCGTCACCTCGACCATTACGTGAGCGACAGCAAGAAGATCCGCGACGCCTGGGACGCCTACTCCGACGAACACACCGACCTCGACGGCTGGCCCTACGACGACCACGCCTACGGAAGGCGCGCGAGCCAGCGCGACGCCGACACCGCCGAGGCATTCGAGCCGCTCCGGTACGGCGCCCGTCACCTGCTGGCCACGGCCGAAACGCAACTGGCCCACCTGCCGGAGACCAACGTGCAGAGCCGCTGGGTCTACCAGCTGGGCGTCCTGCGCGACGCACTCGACCGACTCGACGAACTGCACGAGCAATGGCTGGTCACCCGCGACGCCCTCCCCGCCACCGCCAAGCCCGGCACCCCGGACTTCGACGACGCACTCGCCGCACATCACGCCGAATCGTGGAGCTACCTCGACGACTGGGCCACCCACGGCAAGGCGCTCCGCGAGATCAACACGGCCGCCCGTAAAGCCCCTTCACCCCTGGCTCCCACACCGACACCGGCCCCGGCCACCGCGCCCGACCGGCGAGCTACGGCACGGAAGTGAGCACGCCCCCGACTCCCGAGACCGTCGAGGTCGACTTCATCACGCCGCGCCATCTGGTCGGCGGCGGTGCCCCCGCCTGGATCACCGTCTCCCTGCACCGCGCCTGCGGCTGGAGCCACGGCAACGACCCCCTGATACCCCGCGTCCTGCTCTCCAGCCCGGACCAGGAGACCCTCCTGCGCCTGGAACCCGATCCCGACGGACAGTGGTGGACCCTCAACCATGCAGCGGAGCCGGACCGGCCCGCCTGGTACGCGAGTTTCGGCGCCCGCACCCCGGTCGAACTCATCGCCGCCTTCAGCGACATCCCGCCGGCAACTCCAGGCCCGCCGCGCCCGCCGCCGGCCAGGAACAGCCGCAGCCGCTGAATGCCCCGCCCCCGCCCGGAAGGCACGTAACTCTTTGCCCCCCACCTCCTCCAACAGTTCCACCGACGGGTACGACATCGTCCTGCGCCTCCTGATCGGAGTCGCAGCCGTCGTCGTCCCCCTGTCCCACCTCGCCTGGCTGTCCGGCAACATCACCGCCTACCTCACCGGAGGCGGCTGGGCGCCGTACCAGCCGACCACCGCCCTGCTCCACCCCCAGCGCCTCTGGCCCCACGCTGGAGAAACACCCCTGCTGATCGGGGCACGCATCGTTCCCGTTCTCCTCCTCCTGGCCCTCGGGACAACAGCGGGCATCCTGTTGGCCCGGCACAAGAACCGCAGCGGCGGCCGGAAGAAGAAGATCACCGGCATGGCCAAGGCCCGGGACATCGAACCGATGATGGCCAAGGCGATCACCGAGAAGGCCCGCTCCCTGCGCCCGAGCCTGAAGGACGCCAAGCACATCGAGGCCCGCGACACCGGCATCCTCCTCGGCAACCTGCAGGGCACCAAGCAGGAGATCCGCATGGGCTACGAGGACGTGGCCGTCGCCATCATGGCGCCCCGCTCGGGCAAGACCACCTCGCTCGCGATCCCCTCCATCCTCGCCGCGCCCGGCCCGGTCCTGCTGACCTCGAACAAGGCCGCCGGCGATGCGTTCACCGCCACCTACGACGCCCGCGCCGCCGTGGGACGGGTGTGGTCGATGGACCCGCAGCAGATCGCGCACGCCGCACGCGAGATGTGGTGGAATCCCTTGGCGGACGCCAAAACCCTCGACGGCGCCGGGCGGCTGGCCGGCCACTTCCTCGCCGCCTCCGTGGACGCCTCCCAACAGGGCGACTTCTGGTCCAAGGCCGGATCCAACATCCTCGCGCAGCTCTTCCTCGCCGCGGCCCTGGACGAGCGGCCGATCACCGACGTCATGCAGTGGCTGGCCTTCCCCGCCGACCGCACCCCGCTCGACATCCTCCGCGACGACGGATTCACCGCCATCGCCGCCCAACTCAAGGGCACCGTGGAAGGACCGCCGGAAACCAGGGACGGCATCTACGAGACCGCCCGCCAGTACGCCGCCGCGCTGCTCAACAGCGAGATCGCCGCCTGGGTCACCCCGCAGAAGAACGTCCCCGAGTTCAGGCCGTCCGAGTTCGTCACCTCCACCGACACCCTCTTCCTGCTCAGCAAGGACGGCGGAGGCGGAGCCTCGGCGCTGATCGCGGCGTGCGCCGACTCGGTGATGCGGGCCGCGACCGCCCAGGCCGAACGAGCCGGAGGACGCCTCGACCCGCCCATGCTCGCGATCCTCGACGAGGCCGCCAACGTGTGCAAGATCTCGGACCTTCCGGACCTGTACTCGCACCTCGGGTCGCGCGGCATCATCCCGATCACGATCCTGCAGTCCTACCGCCAGGGCCAGAAGGTCTGGGGGGACGCCGGCATGGACGCCATGTGGTCCGCCTCTACCGTCAAGGTCATCGGCTCCGGTATCGACGACCCCGACTTCGCGGACAAGCTGTCCCGCCTGATCGGCGACCACGACGTCGAGACCACCTCGACCTCGCACTCCGAGTCCGGCAAGTCGACCTCGGTGTCGATGCGACAGCAGCGGATCCTTCCCGCAGACGAGATCCGCGCCCTGCCCAAGGGCACGGCCCTCTGCTTCGCCACCAGTCTGCGCGCCGCCATGCTCGACCTGCGCCCGTGGTACCAAGAGCCCGGCGCGGCAGAACTGTCCGCGGCGTCCGACCGCGCATCCAAGGCGATCACCGCCCGGGCCATCGCCAAGCACGCACCGGTCCAGTCCGACTTCGGGCCCGCCGCGTGAGCGAATCGCGCCTGCACCTGGTGCCCGTCCGCTCTCGGGACGCCAAGGAGTTCGTCCGCCTCTGGCACCGGCACCACCCGCCGCCCGCCGGACAGATCTTCTCCCTCGGTGCCGCCGACGAGCCCAACATCCTGCGCGCCGTGGCCGTGGTCGGCCGCCCTGTCGCCCGCCACTTGGACGACGGCACCACCCTCGAAGTCACCCGCACCGCCAGTGACGGCACACGCAACGCCAACTCCCTGCTCTACGGAGCTGCTTGGAGAGCGGCCAAAGCGCTCGGATACCGGCGGCTGATCACCTATACGCAGGCAGGGGAGAGCGGAGCCTCGCTGCGCGGCGCGGGGTGGCGCGTCCTGGCCCACCGTCCTCCAAGGCCGGGCTGGCACACGCCGTCCCGGCCGCGGACGGACCGCGGAACCTCGCAGATCGCTCGCACACTGTGGCAAGCGCCCTGACAAGACACGCTCATCGGCACCTATGCATCCCACGAACGCGACGACATGACGTCCGTCAGCAGCGCTGGACGCGGTCATCGCCGCGGCCGTCCCGCTCGGCAGGCGCGGTACCACCACGTGCAGGCTCGCCGGGCCCGCTGAAACAGCCACCAGATCCCGTTCCCCGATCCCCTGGACCACCGTGTCTCTTTTGGACATCCCCGATGTGTTCATCGGGTCCACCGACGACGGGCACACCTTCGTCATCATCAACCGCCGCATCCACGATGCCGACCGGCTGCTGACCGAGGCCGGGTTCCTCGCCCGCGAGCACCTCGGCCGCACGCTCTACCTGCTCCCCCCGGGCACTGCCCAGGACGCGCACGATCGCGCCGGGGTCGCCATGTACGGGCTCCTGGCCCACACCCACGACCTGATCGATCTCTGCTGGACGACCCGCTGGAGCCCCGGCAGTCCCGTCGCCGATCCGGAGATTCGTTTCCACTTCTGTGACGGCACCGTGGCGGTGACGGCCAGGACCGCCGCCGCCCGTTCCCTCTTGGAACGGCACGGCTTCACCCCGAACGGCTCTTCCTATCGGCCGCCGGACGGACTAGACGAGCGCCGCCTGCTCGGCGCTGTGACAGCTGCCGAAACCCACGCCTACACCCACGGTCTCAGTGTCCGCGTCGACCTCGGCATCCCCACGCCGTCCGACATCCCTCCCGCTCCCCGCCGCCCGTCAGCTGCCGCCCCCGGCTCACCGACCACGCCTGCGGCCCGCCGTCGCACCCGCTGACCCCACGCGGGGGGTCGGGGTGTGAACGATCGTCGAGCCGCGGCCAAGGGCGCGCGGCGGTACACACCTTCGCACTCCAGCCGTTGACCGCTTTCCCTCTTGGAGTCTTGCCACGTCATCCGACACCCCGAGCGCGCATGACCTCGCCTGCGCGCTTGCCGACCAGATCCGCCCCGGCGCTGCTCCCCGTGACGTGGTCGTCAGTTTCAGCGTCCGCCGACAGGCGGCAGCCAAGTACGATCACGGCTCCTGCGGCGGCCCCGTGACGGTCTTCGCCCAAGCACTGCACGCCCGCCTCTACGGCCTTCCCACGGACGACGATCCGCTGCCCACCGCCCTGGACGCGCTCCTGCAGGCCACTCACACCGCGACCGCCCCCGAGCAGCAGACCGCGATCCTGCAACAGCTCGCCGAGCAGCTACGCAACGCCACCGAGATCATCCAGCGCTACCAGTACCAGGCCCAATGGGACCGGCTCCCCGACAGCGTCGCCGAGCAGCTCCGGGACGCCCACGACCAGGCCGAGCAGGTCACCAAGACCCTCGACGCCGTCGCCCCCGCCTTCAGCAGCCAGCCCGCCGCGCCCGTGCCGCCTGCCGCGCAACCGCGCCACACCGCCAGCCCACCCGCGCCCACGACTCCACCGGCCGGGCGCCGCCGCTGACCTCCGGCGACAGCCCCCGCCGGGAAAGGCAGGCTCCAACCTGGCCACCGCCGATCCCCTCCACACCCGCCTCACCCAAGGACCCCGTGCGCTGGGCGTGTTCGTCCCCGCCGGCCTGTACCCGGCAACCGCACAGCGCCAGCACCTCGACCAGCTCGCGCAGGCAGGTGCCGACCTGTTCGAGGTCGGCCTGCCCACCGAGGACGCCGCCCTCGACGGCCCCGTCATTCAGACCGCCTACCACCGCGCCCTGCGCAGCGGAAACGCCCTCGACCACGCCGTGCGCGCCGTCGAACACGCCGCCAGCCTCCGGCCGACCGTTGTCATGACCTACTGGGAGCCCGTGAGCCGCCACGGCCCCGCGTACGTGGCCCGCCTGTTCGCCGACGCCGGCGCCGCCGGCGTGATGATCGTCGACCTGCCCGCCCACCAAACGGCCCGCTGGCACAAAATCGCACGAGCGACGGGCCTTCGCACCCCACACCTCATCCCGCACACCACCCCTGACCCCCTCCTCCCGGCCGCGGTCGCCGGCGCCTCCGGATGGCTCTACGCACCCGCCACCACGGCCCCACCGGCTACCGAGGCCCGCTCGACATCCCCGGACTCGCCGGCTTCACCCAGCGCCTACGCGCCGCGAGCCCACTGCCCGTGGTCTCGGGAGTCGGGATCTCCACCCCAGCCCTCGCCGCACGCGTCGCCCCGCTGGTGGACGCCGTCGTCATCGGCACCCCCGTCGTCCGCGCCCTGGCCACCGACCCTGCCCAAGCCCCGGACCTGACGGCCGCGTTCGCCCGAGCCCTGCACCCGACCACCCTCACGGAGACCCGTGCCTGATCGCTCTGATCGCTCCACCCTGACCGAGGCCCTCGACCGGATCGTGGCCGACGCCCTTGTCCTGCACCGAGCCCTGCGCACCAACGCCATCGGCCACGCGCACGCACTGGCCGCGCGGATCAACGACGCCCAAGACCTCGCCAGCGCCGCCCTGCGGCTGTTCCTCGACCTCGCCCAGCACACGCCGCACACCACGGCCGGGAAGCTGCTGCTCCTCGACCACATCGCGCAGATCGCCAAGGCCGCCCAGGACGCAAGCGCCGAACTGACCTCAGCCCTCGCCCGCGCCGTGGAGAACCAACGCCGCCGAGCCAACGCCACGAAGGGGCCGGCCATCCTCATCCGCCCCTCACCACAGCAGTTCATCGAGTCGGCCACCGACCTCCTCGACCGCATCCCCACCCTCCACCACGCCATACACCGCGACCGGCTAATCCCGCCCAGCCGGCTGACGCACCAGCCTCATTGAGGGCGCGCCCCCCATTTCCCCATCTCCAGGACAGACCATTTCAGATCAGCCTCAATTCCGTGCCCTTTCCCTGGGCGCGGGAGTTCAGTCCAGCACCCTGCTCGCCCTTTCCGCCGAAGGGATCCTCCCGAAGGTCGACTACGCGATATTCGCCGACACCGGATGGGAACCCAAAGCCGTTTACGCCCACCTGGACCGACTGGAACAGGAGATAGCCAAGCCCGCCGGCATACCGGTCCTCCGCGTCTCAGCCGGAAACATTCGCAGCGACGCCCTGAATCCGGACCACCGCTTCGCCTCCATGCCCCTGCACATCCTGAACAAGGACGGGCGGCCCGGCATGACCCGCAGGCAGTGCACCGGCGAATACAAGGTGAAACCAATAAAGCAGAAGGTACGCGAACTCCTCGGACACCCCTACCCCTCGCGCATCCCCAAGGGCGTGTTCGTTGAGCAGTGGGTGGGGATCTCCACCGACGAGTTCCACCGCGCCAAAGACGCCGACGTGAAATACATGCGCAACCGGCATCCACTCCTGGACCTTGGCTGGAGCAGAGCGGACTGCGTTCGTTACCTGACCTCGCTCGGGCTGGCGAAGACACCGAAATCGAGCTGCCTGGGATGCCCGTTCCACGGAAATGCGCAGTGGAGGCACATCAGGGACACATCCCCTTCCGAGTGGGCGGACGTCGTCGAATTCGATGCGGCCATCCGGCAAGGCAATGCCCGCGCCAACGCCTCGGGCAGCCGACTGCTCGGCGAGGCGTTCCTGCACCGCTCCCGCGTCCCGCTGAGCCAGGCGCCGATCGACCACGTCACCGCCGCCGAACGGGCAGCACTGCGCATAGACGCGGACGAAGCCGACGCGCTGGAGAACGGCGTCGTGGACGGCTGCTCCCCCTGGGCGTGCCGCGGGGACACGGACGTTCTCACCCGCGACGACTTCGGGCTGGCCACGTGATACTCGACCTCTTCGCGGGGCCGGGCGGCTGGAGCAGGGCACTGGGCGTCTTCGGTGTGCGCGACGTCGGCCTGGAATGGGACGAATGGGCCGGCAAGACGCGCGTGGCCGCCGGGCAGTTGACGATCCGGACCGACGTGGCCATGTATCCGACGTGGCCCTTCCTCGGCCGCACGCGCGGGCTGATCGCCTCCCCGCCGTGCCAGGCATGGAGCATGGCCGGCAAACGCCTCGGCCTGCTCGACCAGCCGCTGGTGCACACGGCAGTGGAGGACCTCGCCGCCGGACGCGACACCCGCGAGCGCCTCCTCGCCGCCTGCCGCGACGAGCGCTCCCTACTCGCGGCCGAGCCGATGCGCTACCTGCATGCCCTGAACACGGTCGGCGAGCCCGAGTGGGTCGCGATGGAGGAAGTGCCGGACGTCCTGCCGCTGTGGAAGCAGTACGCGGCCGTTCTGCGGTCCTGGGGGTTCTCGGTCTGGTACGGGATCCTCAACGCCGCCGACTTCGGCGTTCCACAGACGCGCAGGCGAGCGATCCTACTCGCCTCCCGGGTCCGTACGGCACAGCCTCCCGCCCCCACGCACGCCCAGGTCGCCGAGCCTGACTCGCTGTTCGGTCCGGGCCGCGCCCGCTGGGTCAGCATGGCCGAAGCCCTGGGATGGGGCGCGACCGACCGGCCCGTTCCCACCGTCTGCGCCGGCGGCGGGCCCGGCGGCGGACCCGAACCGTTCCCTTCGGGCTCCCGCAAGTCGCTCTCCGACGCCCGGGAGCGCGGCACCTGGACGCCCAGGCCGGACGGTGTTCTCCTGCAGTCCCGCCGCGAAGGAACTGGCTGGAAGGCACGGCACGGCGCACGGCAGAACCGTGCCGCCGACGCTCCGGCGCCGACCTTCACCACCGATGCCCACCGCTGGTCCTGGTCCCTGCGCAGCAACAACCAGGCCAACGCCACCGTCCGCCCGCTGTCCGAGCCGGCGGGCACGCTGTTCTTCGGGCACCGCGCGAACGAGTGCACCTGGGTCGCCGAACCCGCCTCGCCTCCGACCGACGACACGGACACGTCGGCGGTGCCGGAGCCGATCCGGATCACCGCCCGCGAGGCCGGCCTCCTGCAGACCTTCCCCGCCGACTACCCCTGGGCCGGCAACAAGGGCCAGCAGTTCTCCCAGATCGGCAACGCCGTGCCCCCGTTGCTCGCCGGCCACCTCCTCGCCCCGCACCTCGGCGTCACCCTCGACCCCGACGACTTCACCCTCGCAGCCTGATGCCCCACGCCCCCGAACCCGAAGAAGACGACCTCGACGCCATCGCACCGCCGCAGCCGGTATTCCACGTCGAACAGGCCCTCCTCGGCGCCCTTCTCCTGGATCCACACCGTCTCAGCGACGTGACCGGCATCGCCGCCGACTCCTTCTCCACCCCCGCGCACGCCGCCCTGTTCGCCGCCATCAGCACACTGCCTCCGCCCGACCCCGCCGAGCACGCGAAGAACACCAAGTGGCTCGACCAAGTGCTCGCCACGGGCCGCCAGCAGGCGCGCGGACTGACCGCCTCCTACCTGCACACCCTCGTCCAAGTCTGCCCCTGGCCCCGCCACGCACCGGCCTACGCACGGATGGTCGAGGCCGAACACGCCCGCCGACGCCTGCAGACGGCCGCCGAACGCCTCACCCAGATTGTCAACGACGCGTCCCTCCCGCACCCAGTCGAGACAGTGCTCGCCGAGGCCGACGCGCTCACCGCGGTCGTGGACGACATCACGAGCCGCTTCCCGCCGCGCGCCGGAGTGCTCCCCCGCACCGCGGCACCGCCGCCAACCATCACCACCGACCACACCGAGGCAGCCGAGGAGGAGCAGCTGCTCCTAGCAACCGCCACCGCCCACCCCGCCGACATCGAGTCCGTCCGGTGGCTGCTCCCCGACGACCTCACCCGGCCCCTGCACGCCGGCCTGTGGCAATGCCTGACCGCCCTGGCCCGCCGCCGCGAGCCCGTCGACCCCGTCACCGTCCTATGGGAAGCCCAACAGCGCGGCCTGCTCGACAACGCGAGTGAACCCAGCAAGGTGCTCCGCCTGCTGGCCGAACCGGCCGGATCCGTGGAGCACTGGGCCGAACGCGCCCTGCAGCGCTCCCTCCTAGCCACCGCCGACCACGCCTGCCGGCGCATCTCGGCGTACGCCGGAGACCCGGCGAACACCCCGTTCCAGCTCGTCGTCGGCGCCCGCCGCGCCCTCGCCGACATCAGCGCCGTCCGCACCCGCTGGCAGCACGCCACCGGAACCGTCCCGCCACCACGACCGCGCCCGGCAGCCGCCACTCGCGCCGGCCCGCCGACCACGACGGCCGCTCACGCCACCCGCGCCGCGCGAGCAACCCGATAGCACCCCGCACACGCCGGTGGCCGGACCCGAAGGCCCGGCCACCGGCAGAAGAGACGACACCCCCACGTGACTCCCCCTATCGACGCCCACGTCCGCCTCGACACCCACCCCACCCATCCCAGCGCCGTGACCGCCGTCCTGACCGGCAGCCAGGCCCGCATCGCTCTCATGGCTCTGGAGGCAGCCGACTGGACCGTCGCAGCCGACAACGTCCTGGTCCTAGCCCGCATCGACCACGAGGAGCCCTACTGGGCTGAGGACGCAGCCAAGCACCTGTCCGCCGACGGCATCACCGTCGAAATCACCCCTCGACTCCGGGAGGCCATGGACGAGGAATGGACCTGGGCGAACTATCCGATGCCGTGGTGCACCCGCAGCGAGATCCGCGAGGTCTCCAACCACGCGCAGAAGATCCACGACGACATCCGCCACGGCCATCTCCTCATCCACGCACACGCCCACGACGGCCACACCACCGTCGCGGTAGGCACGTACCTCCACCGGGGCGGCAAGTCCGTCTACCTCCACGGCGAGGACCACCTGCGCCAGGTCGCCGACACCTTCGACTCACCCACTCAGGCCCTGCTCGCCTTCGAGAAGATCCACGGCACCGACATGCGCCCCGGTCCGGCACCCCTGACCGACGCCGAGCGCGCCGCCGTCGAGGCCCGCGCCACCTTGGACCTCGGCGCAGCGAAACCCGGGCCTCACCGCCCGGAGCCGAAGACCGTCCCCGTCTACCTGGCCGATGCCGGCGACCACGACGCCCTCCTCGACTCCTTCCTCGACAGGCACAGCGAGTTCGAGAAGTGGCGGACCTGGTCCGACGACACAACCCACGCCATCCACGAGTCGCAGACCCTGCGCATCGAGCGCGTCCACGAGACCCCGGCCCACGAGACCGCCTGGACCGTAGCGGCCTACGAGACGCCCGTCTCCGACCGCATGTGGGTCCTCACCGCGACCGGCTCCACCCCCGCCCCGGTGATAGCGGAACTTCTGAATCACCTCGCCGACGGCGACGGCTGGGACACGACCACCGGCGTCCTGGTGGACGAGAAGACGGTCACCGCGGCCACCCAGCCGCTCTCCGACGCCGGATGGAAGCACACCGTGGACGGGCGATGGATCCGCTGGACATCCCCCGACGGGAACGTGGGCATCCGGTTCGACGCCTCCACGGCACAACACCCGAATCAGAACCTGGCCACCTGGACCGTCTGGGCCGGCCCCGGACCGGACCGGCCCACTTGGGCCATCACCGCGTCCCCGCATACCCCGAGTTCGCTGCTGGCCGATCTCTCCGAAACCCTCGCCCACGAGACCGGCACGCGCCAGGCAGAGCCTGCGGGCCGCGAACACAGGACCAGCCTCGCTACCAGTCCGCCGACCACGCCCACGGTTACGGCCGACCCAGCCGCCACACGTGCACGCTGATCATTGACGCACACGAGCGCGGCAACATGGCGCGGGATCGCCGGTTGGCCAAACCGGCGATCCCGCGCACATTCGTTCGCGGCGCACTCTGCCCCGTTCCATCAACGCCAGGTCTGGGATTCCGCGGCCTCGGTCGTAGCACGCTTAGGCCGCTCTTGATGTCAGTGACACCCTTTAGGATTCGGTCCGAGGGTTGAGCTGTGCTTCCTGAACGCAGCGGCAGGAACTACGGCAGGCTTACAGACACGGACGGGGAGCCGCATGCTGGAAGACCGGTGGACGACGGTCACCGAGTCCGAGTATGAGCACGAGCGCCGTGGTCTTGAGGCGATCCGCCGACGTCTGCCAGATGAGGAGCCGTGGCGTGCCTGGACGAACTTCATGTTCACCGCGAACAGCGGGCACGTCCGTGAGGTCGATCTTCTGGTGGTAGCGCCGGCCGGGGTCTTCCTGGTCGAGTTGAAGGACTGGCACGGCTCGGTCCACGGCGGCGGCAACGACTGGGTGCAGACCACGCCCAGCGGGACCAGCCGTCGGCACGGCAATCCGCTGCACCTGGCGAACCGGAAGGCCAAGGAGCTGTCGGGCCTGATCAACGGCGTCTCCGGTCGGCCCGCGCACCGAACGAAGATCTGGGTGGGTGAGGCTGTCTGCTTCACGGACGACAAGCTTCAGGTGAACCTTCCGGCTGCCGACATGAACGGCGTGTTCACGGTCAAGCAGCTGGTGGAGATGCTGGCCGTGCCGCCGGGAGACGTCCGCTACCAGATCACAGCCGAGGCATCCCGCTTTGTCGATGCAGCCCTGAAGAAGCTCCGTATCGCACCGATCCGCCGCCAGCACGAGGTGGGCTCCTACCTCCTGGAGGCGAAGGCGTTCGACTCCGGGCCGTCCTGGGCCGACTATCTGGGACGCCATTCCCAGCTGCACGATCTGGCACGGGTACGGGTCTTCCTCAGTGAACGTGGTGCCTCCGACGACGAGCGGCGCTCGGTGGAGCGTGCCGCCGCCCGCGAGGCATCGGTACTCAGCCGTTTTCGTCATCCCGGTGCGGTACAGCTGAAGAATTATCTGCCGTCGGGGCATCCCGCCGGGCCCGCGATCCTCTTCGACTACCACCCGGAGACGCTGCGCCTGGACGATTACCTGGTCCAGCACGGTGAGGGTCTCGACCTGCAGGGGCGCCTCGCGCTGGTGCGGCAGCTTGCCGAGACGGTGCGCTCCGCGCACTCCCGGCGGGTCCACCACCGCACGCTGTCGGCGCACGCGGTGCATGTGATTCCGCGCGACCGCGGTCCACGCGGGCGGGAGCTCGGCGAGGAGCAGCGCTGGCTGCGTCCGTGGACGCAGATCGCGGATTGGCAGATCGCCACTGGGCAAAGCTCCAGCCGCGGCCGGCCGCTGACCCTGGCTCCGACTAACGTGACGGGGTTCCATGTCGCCGAGCAGGCAGATCCTTATCTGGCTCCGGAGCTGAGGATTCCGAAGGCCGATCCAGTACGCCTCGATGTGTACGGGCTCGGCGTGCTCACGTATCTGCTGGTGACCGGGCAAGCGCCTGGCGCGAGCCAGAGCGAGGTCATGGCACGTCTGGAGGCCGGCGAGAGTCTGCGTCCCAGCGCGCTCGTCGACGGTCTCAATCCGGACATCGACGATCTGGTGGAGGCTTCCACCGCGTACGAACCGGGTCGGCGTCTGTCCACGGTCGACGACTTCCTGGAGATGCTGGAGTACGTCGAGCAGGCATTCGTCGAGGAGGTCCCGGGCGGCGGGGATGCGGCTGCAGTCGCGGGCGGGGACGGCGGTTCAGCCGCAGGCGTGGGCGAGGAAAGATCCGAGCCGGAGAAGGACCCGCTGGAGGCCGTGGCCGGGGACGTACTGGCCGGACGCTGGGAGGTCGTGCGCCGCCTCGGTACAGGCTCGACCGCGCGGGCCTTCCTGGTGCGGGATCTGGAGGGCGAGCCTCGGCGCAGCGGCGGCCTGCCGGTGGCAGTGCTGAAGGTCGCGCTGAGCGAGGCCAAGCATGCTGTCCTGGATCGTGAGGCGGAGGTCCTGGGCCGGATCCACAGGGACTCCAGCATCATTTCGCTGTACGAGCCGCAGCCCCTGACATTGGCTGGGCGCCGGGTCCTGGTCCTGGAGTACGTGGGCGACAGCCGGGAGCTGAAGGACCAGGACGGCAGTGCGAGTAAGGGGCCGCGCCGCAGGGAGGACACCGTTGCGCGCCAGCTGCGGGACAACGGCCGCTTGGGCATGGACCAGCTGGAGGCGTACGGGAAGTACCTCTTCGGTGCTGTGGAGCACTTGGAGGCGGAGGGGATCTGGCACCGGGATCTGAAGCCGGACAACATCGCGATCCGGGTCCGCCCCAACGGCACCCGTCAGCTGGTGCTGATCGACTTCTCGCTCGCCGGGTACCCGGCGAAGGAAATCGAGGCGGGCACCGAGGGCTATCTCGACCCGTTCGTGGGCGTCATCACGCGCGGCTCGTACGACGGGCACGCCGAGCGGTATGCGTTGGCCGTGACGCTGCATGAGATGGCGTCGAACGAGCTGCCCCGCTGGGGTGACGGCTCGGTCACGGCCCGGCAGACGGATGCGAAGGAGTGGCCGTACCCTCAGCTTGCGGCCGACGCCTTTGAGCCGGCCGTCCGGGACGGCCTGGTGGCGTTCTTCCGTAAGGCGCTGGCCCGGGATGTGAAGGACCGCTTCCCGGATCTGAAGCCGATGGAGCGTGCCTGGCAGCGGATCTTCCTGGACGCACAGCAGACGACGGCGCCGAGCAACGGTCACGGTGAGAAGTCGGGGCGCGGGGCGAAGGGCGGCACCGACGCGGTTGCGGGGTCGGCGGCGCAGTCGCGGATCGGGCGGGAGGACGACGACGTCTCTGCCGAGCAGGTCCGCGACCAGCAGGCCGAGCGCGCCGACCGGAACACGCCGCTGTCGGTGGCGGGTCTGACGGTCGCAGCGCAGTCGCAGCTGTTCGCGATGGGGCTGAACACCGTCGGGGACGTCTTGGACTACTCGGCGAAGAAGTTCCTCACCGCGCCGGGCATGGGCTCGCGCACCCGGGAGGAGATCCAGCGCCGGCAGAAGGAGTGGAACGCGCGCCTGGGCAAGGCGGCTCCCGCGCCGCTCAGCGCGGAGGCCCGCAAGGCGGCGGGCCAGGAGCTCTCCGACCTGGAGCGGGCGGTCGCAGAGTCGGTCGCCGCCGACGGGGACGGCGTCGACCCGCAGGTGCTGGGCGGCCTGAGCCTGGACGCGCTCGCCGCCCGTCTCGTACCGAAGCCGTCCAGCGGTAGTGCCCGCTCCAATGCCAAGGAGCGCGAAGCCATCCGGTTGCTGCTGCGGCTGCCTGATGAGACAGGGACGCTGCCCGGGGGCCTGGCCTGGGTTCGGCAGCGGGACGTCGCCGATGCGGTGGGCCTGACCGCGGGCCGGATCCCGCAGATCGTGAAGAAGGCGCGCGAGCGCTGGTACAAGGACGCGGCCCTGGGGCTGCTGCGTGAGCAGGTGGTGGAGCTTCTGGCTGAGCGCGGCCGGGTGGCCCCGGTGATCGAGCTCGCCGACGCGCTCATCGCCCGGCGCGGCACCCAGCACGTGGAGCGGCGCGACCGGCGTGCACTCGCCCTGTCGCTGCTGCGTGCGGTGGTCGAACGAGAGAGTTACGACAACGAGTCCCCGCCGCTCTTCCGCTACTTCCACGCCCGCATGCCCAAGGGCGCCGATCCGGTACTCGGCCTGCTCGCCCTGGATGTCCGGGAGGACGTGGACGGTCCGGACACCCCGGCGCTGCCCGCCCTGCAGGAGTACGCGCTGAACCTGGGCGTGCGGGCCGACCGGCTCGCAGCGCTTGAGTCCCTGCCGACGGCGAGCACGGTCCTCACCGAGCTGGACGCGGTGCGACGGCCGCCGGGCAGCCTGGGCTGGGACGAGCGGCGGACGGCCGAGATCGCGGTCGCCGCCTCCACCCGGGCCGCGCTCACCCCGCGGTTGGAGATCTACGCGCGCGACCTGGACCTGGTGCGTGCGCTGCGGATCACCCAGGCCGGCGTGGTCGCCGTGCAGCCGGGCGTCGAGGAGGAGCGGCAGCCGGGCCTGACGGTGGACGCGCTGCACAAGCGGGTCGCCACCCGCTTCCCCGACCTGGGCACCGATCCGCTGGCGCCGCGCGAGCTGCCCACGGGCAGCGCCTTGGTCCGCGCCCTGAAGGAGGCCGGCTTCGAGCTGAAACTGGCCACCCGCTACGACAAGGTGCTCCGGCTCATCCCGGATCGCACTTCTGGGGACGCCACTGCCGGGCTGACCTCGGCGAGCTGGGGTGCCTCGGCTGCGCGCCGCTCGGCCCCCACTCAGTACGACGCGGACGCGGCCGTCGCCGCTGCCGTCAAGGCTGAGCAGCGACTTATGCACTCGGCGCGGCAGGACGGCTTCCGGGTCCTGACCGTGCCCCAGCGGCGGGCCGAGGACGCGGTGCAGCGGCTGGCCGGTGAGCCATACGGGGCTCGGCCGGTGTCGGTGACCGGACTGTTCGTGGCCGAACTGCGCGGCGTGGTCGGCGAGGCTGCCCGGCCGACCTGGGAGACCGTCCTCAAGGCGGACGCCGCCGAGCCGGGTAGTCGGGCTCACCAACAGCTGCGCATACGCACCGACAAGGCGTGGGGGCGGATCGAGCCGCAGCTGCGGGAGCAGCTAGCGGAGGCCGATGGTCCGCTGTTGCTCACCGACACTGCGGTGCTGGCCCGCTACGACGCGCTCGACCTGCTCGGGCGCCTCTCGGAGGAGGCTCGACAGGGCGGCAGCCCGCTGTGGCTGCTCGTGGCCCAGTCCGATCCGGCACGGGCGCCGCGGTTGGCCGGGCAGAGTGTTCCCTACCAGGCGGGGTTCGACGAGTGGATCGTTGTGCCTGACGCCTGGGTCGCGCGCAAACACCTCGAACCGGACGCCTGACCCGCCTCCCCCTTCTAGCCTGATCTTCTCCGTCTTCTCCCATTCTCGACTGGAGCCGTTCGTGATCGACCGCCAGACCCTCCTCGCCGACCTACAGAAACAGGTCACGGCGGCAGAGACCGACCTGGAGCAGCAGGTCAAAGCCGTCCCTGAGGTCGGGACGCGACTGCGCGGTGAGTATGAGCAGGCCCGGAAGCTGGGCCGCACGGCGGCAACGTGGAACGCCTGGCTTGGCGAGCGGATCACCCAGGTCGCGGTGGCCTGGGTGCTCGGCACGGTCTTCGTGCGGTTCAGCGAGGACAACCGGCTGATCGCCGAGCCGTACATCACCTCCCCCGACGTGGCGGGGCGGGAGACCGCCCAGGCTCGGTTCGAGGAATACCTGGAGGAGGACGCCGACCCGACGTACCGCGGATGGCTGGAGACGGCGTTCGCCGAGCTGGGCGCCGGGCAGGCCGGGCGGCTGCTCTTCGATCGCGATCACAACCCCCTCTATCAGATCCCACTGTCGCACGACGGCGCCGGCGCGCTGCTCGCATTCTGGCGGGAGCAGCGCACCGGTGAGGTCAGTGGGGAGGAAGGGGCGGGTGGTCCGGCCCTCGTGCACGACTTCAGTGACCCGCTGAGCGAGGACGGCACCGAGGGCTGGGACACCCGATTCCTGGGCGACCTGTACCAGGATCTAAGCGAGGCGGCCCGCAAGACGTACGCGCTGCTGCAGACGCCGGAGTTCGTGGAGGAGTTCATCCTCGACCGGACGATGACCCCGGCAGTGCGGGAGTTCGGCTTCGAAGAGCTGAAGATGATCGACCCGACCTGCGGGTCCGGCCACTTCGTGCTCGGCGCATTCCGGCGGCTTGTGCGGATGTGGGCTGAGCAGCGGCCCGAGATTGACGCTTACGAGCGGGTGCGAGCGGCCCTGAACTCGGTCCACGGGGTGGACCTCAACCCGTTCGCAGTCGCAGTGGCCCGTTTCCGGCTCCTGGTCGCGGCGATGGCCGCGAGCGGCATGCGCACCTTCGAAGAGGCGCGGCGCTACGAGTGGCCCATCCAGCTCGCGGTGGGCGACTCGCTCATCAAGGACCGGCAACTGGAGCTGCAGTTGGGGCTCACCCTTGAGGGGGAGGACGGCAGCGCAGCCGGTGACCCGCTCGCTGACTTCTCGTACGCAACAGAGGACGTGCACGAGTATCCCGGCATCCTAGAGCAGGGGCGCTACCACGTGGTGGTGGGCAACCCGCCATACATCACGGTCAAGGACAAGCAGCTCAACCAGCTGTACAAGGATCTATACAGCGCTTGCAAACTGCAGTACGCGCTATCCGTGCCTTTCGCCCAGCGGTTTTTTGAATTGGCTAGACAGGGCGGAAGCGCCGGAAACGGCTACGGCATGGTCGGCCAGATCACAGCGAACTCCTTTATGAAGCGGGAGTTCGGCACCAAGCTCATCGAGGAGTATTTCGCCCACAAAGTTGAACTCACCGAAGTGATCGACACGTCGGGAGCATACATCCCGGGGCACGGGACACCGACGGTGATCCTCGTCGGACGACCGAGGGAAGGATCTAAGCGACAAGCGACGATCCGAACTGTACGCAGCGTTCAGGGCGAGCCCTCGGCACCGTTCAATGCTGAGGAAGGACTGGTGTGGACAGCAATCGTCCAGCAGATCGAGGAACCGGGATCTGTCAGTCAGTGGGTTTCCGTCGGGGACCTCGATCGCAACCGATACTTCGCCAAACAGCCTTGGGTACTCGCAGACGGTGGACAAGAGATGCTCGGGAATCTCGAGGAAGCAAAAGCGAGGCGTTTGGGCGAATTGTGCCGCTCGATTGGACGGTATACGCATACAGGTAACGACGCCGCGTATTTCAGCCCAGTTGGGACTTGGTCGCGTTTCGGAGTAAGCCCTGAACACATCACACCACTTGCCGAAGGCGACTCCGTTCGGGATTGGGAGATCTCAGTTACCACGGAGTCAGTATTTCCATATCGCAGAAGTGACCTCAAAGCCGAGCTTTCAGCCGATATTTCACACCACCTCTGGGTTCATCGCACAATGCTGCGTGAGCGACGGGAGCCAGGGGGAACGCATGAGGAAATTGGGCTCACATGGTATGAGTGGAGCCGCTGGCACCCGGAACGATACTCCGTCCCGCTGGGAATCTCCTTTGCTTTCGTGGCCACACACAATCATTTTGCCCTGGACCGAGGCGGCAAAGTATTCAAGCAGTCCGCTCCAGTGATCAAGTTGCAGAAGGGTGCGACGGAGGAGGAGCATGTGCAGCTACTTGGGCTGCTCAATAGCTCCACTGCCGGATACTGGATGCAGATGGTAAGCCAGAACAAGGCGGGGGCTGACAACAACAGCGGGGGTGGCAACCGATGGACACCGGCCCAATTCATGGAAAGGTACGAGTTCACCAGCACGAAACTCCAGGAGTTCCCACTCCCCGCTGAATACCCCACCGCCCTCGCCACTGAGCTGGACGCTCTCGCCCGGCAGCTCTCCGCGGCGACCCCCGCCGCCCTCGCTACCGCAACCGTCCCCACCGCCTCTGCTCTCCGAAATACCCAAGCCCAGTACAATTCCGCCCGTGCCCGGATGATCGCCCTCCAGGAGGAGCTGGACTGGCAGGTCTACTCCCTCTACGACCTGCACTCCGAGGATCTGCGCCTGGCCGATGCCTCCGCCGTGCCCGAACTCGCCCTAGGTGAGAGAGCCTTCGAGATCGTGCTGGCTCGCCGAGCCGCCGCCGGGGAGGCCAGCGACGAATGGTTCAAGCGCCTCGGGTCCACCCCGATCACGGATATCCCCGAGCACTGGCCCGCCAACTATCGGGCGGTCGTGCAGAGGCGGATCGAGGCCATCGAGTCGAACCGCGCCATCGGCATGGTGGAGCGTCCCGAGTACAAGCGGCGCTGGGCCACCGATGGCTGGGACACGATGCGGCAGAATGCGCTGAAGTCCTGGCTCCTCAACCGGGTCGAGGATCGCGCGTACTGGTTTGATGCTAGCGGCAACCCCACCGTCACCACCCTCGCCCGCCTCGCCGAGAACCTGTCTGCCGACGAGGACTTCGCGTCGGTCGCCGAGTTGTACGCGCCCCGGCAGGATCTCGTAAAAACCGTACGGGAGCTCCTGTCCGAGGAGCACGTGCCGTTCCTGTCTGCACTGCGGTACAAGCCGACCGGGCTGAGGAAGCGCGCCGACTGGGAGCAGGTTTGGGAGTTGCAGCGAGAGGAGGACGCGGCGCCCGACGAGCCCGCCAAGCGGAAAGTCCGTCAGCGGACACCCTTGCCGCCGAAGTACACCTCAGCGGACTTCCCGAAGCACAGCTTCTGGCGAGCGCGCGGCAAGCTCGACGTGCCCAAGGAGCGGTTCGTGTCGTATGGCACGGTAAGCGCGCAGTCGCCGGAGCTGTACGGGTGGGCCGGCTGGGATCACCTGGAGCAGGCCCTCGCGCTCGCCTCGTACATCCAGCAGGCTGGGCTCAGCGACGACGACCTCGTGCCTTACCTGGCCGGGCTGCTTGAGCTGCAGCCGTGGCTGGAGCAGTGGTATGGCGAATACGACCCGGAGTTCGGGGCGTCGCCGGCTGCCGAGATTCTGGCTTTTAGGCAGCAGAAGCAGGGTGAGCTCGGGCTGACCGACGATGCGCTGCGGGCCTGGCGTCCGTCCGCCGCCAGCCGTGGATCCGGCGCGCCGAAGAAGCGCGCGAGCTCGAAAGCCGCCATCCAGACGTCCATCGCGGACGCCGACACGGACACCGTCACCGTTGCCGTCAGCGGCGCAGAGTCCGCCTGAGCAGGGCGAGGAGCAGACACACCATGGCTTTCATGAACAGGAACAATCCTCGTCCCGAGGACCGGCCGCTGCTTCGGGAGCTGATCGACATCCCGGAGTCGGTGTCCACCTCCGACTTCGTGTTGAAGCTGAACGAAGCGGTCACGCCCGAGGGGGCCGAAGCGGCGCTGAAGGACTACGTCGTCACCGACCGGCTGCTCGGCAACTTCGACGAAGCCCTCGACCTGATCAAGTCCGCGCTGGACAGCCGCTCGTCGAAGGCTGCCTATCTACACGGCTCGTTCGGTTCCGGTAAGTCGCACTTCATGGCGGTGCTCTACGCGCTGCTGTCGCGGAACCAAGCCGCCCGGGCGCGCCGCGACCTCGACCCCGTGCGAGCCCGGCACGCCTGGCTGGATGCGGACGACCGCAAGTTCCTGCTGGTGCCTTACCACATGCTGGGCTCCAAGTCGCTGGAGCAGCGTGTGCTCGGCAAGTACGTCGAGCACGTACGGAAACTCCACCCCGGCTGCCCGCTGCCGCAGGTCTACCGGACCGACGGGCTCTTCGAGGACTTCGCCGAGCAGCGCCGCCGGAACGGCGACGAGCGGGTGATCGAGCAGCTCGCCGATGCCGGCGACGGCCAGGAGGACGAGTGGGGCGACTCCTTCGCCTGGACCACCGAACTGCTGGATCAGGCGGTGAACGCCCCGGAGGAGCACGAGAACACCAAGGACCTCGACCTGGAGAACCCCTCCACGCCGCGGGAACTGCGGGCCCGACTCGTGCAGGACCTCACCCAGACCCTGTTCCCGTCGTTCTCACGTAACGCCTCCGAGGATGCCGACGGGTTCGTCTCGCTGGACAAGGGGCTCGGCATCATCGCCGCGCACGCCAAGTCCCTCGGCTACGACGGGCTCGTCCTCTTCATGGACGAGCTGATCCTGTGGCTGGCCTCCCGCATCCACGACCAGAAGTTCGTCTCCCGCGAAGCCGACAAGATCACGAACTTTGTGGAGGGCGGCGACGAACGGCGCGCCATCCCGGTGGTGTCATTCATCGCCCGCCAGCGCGACCTGCGTGAGCTGGTCGGCGAGGAGATGTCAGGGGCCGCCGAGGCCGCCGTCCAGGACAGTCTGAAGCTCAGCGGCGGGCGCTTCGACAAGATCGTCCTGGAAGACCGCAACCTCCCACAGATCGCGCAGGCCCGCCTGCTCAAGCCCACCAGCCCGGAGGCCGAGGCGAAGGTGGAGACTGCGTTCGCCGAGGCCAAGAGGCTCGGTCCGGACGTATGGGACACCCTGCTCGGCCACGACAAGTCCACCACCGGCGCGGACGAGGGCGCGTTCAGGCGGACGTACCCGTTCCCGCCGGCGTTCATGGATACCCTGGTACACATCTCCGCGGCCCTGCAGCGCTCCCGCACCGGCCTGAAGCTGATGAGCCAGCTGCTCGTCGATCACCGCGACGACTGGCGGCTCGGGCAGCTTGTGCCGTTGGGCGATCTGTACCCGGCCATCGCGGGCGGCGGCGACAAGGCGTTCAGCGGGGAGACCAGTGTTCACTTCGAGGCTGCCGACAAGCTGTACCGGGACAAGCTGCGCCCGTACCTACTGAAGACCAACCAGGTCACCGAGGACCAGGTCGAGGCGTACCGACGCCGCCCCGAGACCCTCGGCGACCCTCAACTTGCGGCCCGCTGCCGCGACTTCACCGGTGACAGCCGACTGCTGCAGACCCTGTTGCTGTCTGCGCTCGCGCCCAGTGTGCCCGCGCTGGCCGACCTCACTCTGGCGCGGTTGCATGCCCTCAACCACGGCTCCATCACTACTCGCATCGCGGGGACCGAGGTCGGCAGGCTGGAGCAGAAGGCGAAGGAGTGGGCGGCGACCTTCCCCGAGATAAAGGTGACTGGTACCGGGCCGGGTGCGGTGGTGCGCCTGGAGCTCACCGGCGTCGATCTGGACGCCGTCCTCGCCAACGCCCAGGTCCACAACAACCAGAACAACCGGCGTGCCAAGATGCGCGGTCTGCTCAAGGAGGCGCTCGGCGTCAGCGACGGGCCTGGCGGCTTCGACGCGTACGACGTGCTCAACCTGGTGTGGAAGGGCACCGAACGGCAGGTCGAGGTGGTCTTCGGTAACGTCGCCGATGTCGACTCGCTGCCCGAGGCGACCCTGCGGCCCAGCCAGGAGGACGCCTGGCGGCTCATTGTCGACTTCCCCTACGACGAGGGCGAGTTCGGGCCGATGGATGACCTGCAGCGGCTGCGTGCGCTGCGGGAGAAGCCGGGTGGTGACTCGCGCACGCTGGCCTGGCTGCCCACTCACCTGACCGATGCTTCCCGCGGCGACTTCGAACGCCTCGTCGTCATCGACAAGGCCCTCGCTGACGAGACCCGTTTCGACTCCGACTTCGCGCGCAGCCTCAACGCCGACGACAAAGAGCGCGCCAAGGGCATGCTCCAGTCGCAGCTGCTCATCCTCACCGAGCGCGTTACCCAGGCGCTGCGGCAGGCGTACGGGCTCACGCAGAAGCAGGAAGGGGTCGTCGACCTGAGCTTCGACACCCACCTGGTCGCCCAGCAGGGCGTACCCGAGCTGCGGCTTCCGCTCGGGGCAACTCTGGATACCGCCGCCCGTGACCTGGCCGGCAAGCTGCTCGCCCATCAGTACCCCGCCCACCCCGACCTGGACCCGGACGGCACTGGCAGGCCGGTGAAGCCTGCCGAGATCAAGACCGTCTTCGAGTATGTGCGCAAGGCCGCCGAAAACCGTGACGGGCAGACCGAGGTCGACAGCAAGGACCGCAAGACCATGGCGCGGATCGCGGGCGGTCTTGGGCTCGGCGCCATGAGGGAGGCGTACTACCGGCAGTCCACCGCCTGGCCCGACCACTTCAACGACCGAGCCCGCCGGAACAGCACCGCCGAGCCGACCCTGGTCAAGCTCTCCGACTGGACCGACCTTCCCGAGCCGCGCGGATTGCCCGAGCCGCTGCGTCGGCTGCTCGCCGCCGCGTACGCGGAGATGACCGACCGGGTATGGGTGCGCGGCGGCGTCCCCATCGAACCCGCGCCCGCACCGCACGAGCTGAAGCCGGACTACGCCCTGCGCGAGCAGCAATTGCCCACGGAGAGCGACTGGACAGAGGCGCGCAAGCGGTTCGAGACCATGCTCGGCGACCAGGCGCCGCAACTGCGGCGCGGCCGGATCGTCAACCAGTTCGCCGCACAGATCAAGCAGGCTGCCGCCTCACTCGGCCAGGACGCCGGACGGCTCGTCGGGGAGCTGGAGAAGCACCGTGACTTCCTCCAGTTGAACGACGACTCCCCCCGGCTCGTCCTTGCCCGCCGGGCGCAGGAGCTGGTCAAGGAGGTGACGGAAGCTGGCATCGAGGCGAAGACCGTCGTGGACCGGCTCGCCCGTTTCCCTCTCGGCGACTTTTCCGCACACCGGTACGGCATGTCGTTGAAGAGTGCCGGGAAGGTAGCCAGCGCGCTGCAGAACACCAGCTGGGACCAGCTGGGCCTGGCCGACACCCTCGGCGTGGACGGTGCGGCCGTCCTGGAGCGGGTGCGGGATGCCGCCGCTGGCGACCCGGGGGATTACCCCGATCTGCCGGGCGTGCTGCACGCCAGCGGCCGGGAAGTGCTGTCCCTGCTGAGGTCTCGCCAGAGCACGGCCGAGCGCCCCCAGCCGTCGCCCACTCCTCCGCCGAGTTCCGACAGCGTGGACCTGAACGGCGGCTCCGCCCACCCGCAGGTGCTGCCGGAGCCGCCGCAGCAGCCGGGGCCGCGCACACCGTCCCGGTCCGTGGCCCGCTCCGGCGGCGGGCGGACTACCGCCGCCCGGGCCGCCGCCGAACTGCAGGCGGAGATCGCGGCGCTCGCGGCCGAGCACCCGAACGCCACCGTCGAGGTCATCTGGAAGGTCGTCGACTGATGTCCGACACGGTCACCGCAGTCACCGCGACCGCCGGCCCCGCCCGGCTGTCGGCAGGAACCGTCCGTCAGTACCTCGCCGCCCGCAGTCGGCTCGGTGACGGCACGGTCCGCGTACTGCTGCTGCGGGCCGCTCCCGTCTGGGACGGGCCCGCCGTGCAGCGTACGGCGGGCGGGCTGCAGGCACGGGTGGTCGTCGCGCCCTCGGTGCTGGCCGTGCACGAGCAGATCCTGGGCCACCTCGACGCGCCGACTCCTCCCGACCCCAAAGTCCTGGTCGTCCTCACCGACCGCGAGGACACCGACCTCGACCCCGGGCTGCTCGCCCGCGTCTACGGCGGAAGGATCCGGTCCGTCGACAATTGGGAGGTCGTGCAGGAGGCGTTCGACGCGCGCGGTCTCGACGGGCGGCTGCGCAGGGAGACCTGGGCGGCCGAAGCGCTCCTTGACGCGGCGGCCAGCCGCGGTTGGCCCTCCCTCGGTAAAGGACTGCTGTCCCGAGACGAAGCCCTCACCCGACTGGCCCGGCGTCGGCTCCGGCTCGGCCGCCGTGACACGGACGCGCTGGGCGGGCCGGCCGCACACGACGACGGAGACCGCATCGACCCCATCACCCTGTTCCGGTGGACCCACATCCCAGGCGGCCCCAACCTCCTGCGCGACCTGCGCGGACCGGAACGGGCCGGCCTGGCCCGCTTCCTCGCCGAACCCGAACAGGCCGGCTCCACCGGAAAGATCATTACCGCCCTGGTAGACGCCGACCACGGGGCGGACGCAGCCGCCTACGCGGTCGTCTGCGCGGCCCTGTGGGGGCACGCGGAGGCCGACCACGACCTGTACCGGGCGCGCGGGCGCGCCGAGCGATGGCTCGGCGACCAGCCCCCCGCCCAGGGCGACGACCTCGACCGACTCCTTACCTCCTTCGGGCAAAGCGGTGAGGCGTACGTCCGCGGCCTCGTCGACCGGGGCGAACACCGGCTCGCGGACCCGGTCCTGAGCAGGGCCGCACAGCTCGTCACACAGTTCGGGGCGCAGACCGCCGCCGCTGCCAGTCCGCTGCTCGCCGCCGGACTGGATGCCCGCTTCACCGCCGCGGGCCGCGCCCTCGCCGACGGCGGTCCCGAGACGGTCACGGCTGCCATCACCGCGCTGGCCGAACACGCCCTGGCCGTCGACGGCGCCACCCAGGCCCGTATTGAACGGGTACGGATGGCAGCGCGGCTGCGGCGGTGGCTGGCGTCCCAACCTGAAGTCGACATCGCCTCGGTGGCAGACGGCGCCGACCGCCAGATCCGCGAACTCGGCTGGGTAGACCGAGCCTTGGAACACCTGGACGCGGGCGGCGACGCAGATGACGCACTCGCCAACGCCTACAGCCGGATCGGCGAGCAGGTGCGCAGCAAACGTCGTGAGCTGGACCGCGCGTTCTCCGAGCGGCTCGCGGTGTGGACCGCAGATGGCACCGCCCCCGGCGCCATGCTCACCGTCGAAAGCTTCCTGGACCGGGTCGTCGCGCCCGTCGTGGACTGTCCCGGCCGACGGGTCCTGCTCCTCCTCATCGACGGAATGAGTGCGGCGATCGCAGC
The DNA here is from genome assembly GCF_057707805.1 of Streptomyces sp. bgisy159. Classification (NCBI taxonomy): domain Bacteria; kingdom Bacillati; phylum Actinomycetota; class Actinomycetes; order Kitasatosporales; family Streptomycetaceae; genus Streptomyces; species Streptomyces sp. bgisy159. Next base: position 85,812 of record NZ_JBYIQX010000023.1, read on the forward strand.
CGAACTGGGTGAGGAACTGCACGCACACTGGTCCGAGTTCGACCCGCTGCAGGACGCGACCGGAGCACCGGTGAGGCGCGCCGTGGCCGCTGCGCTGCCCACTCTCACCACCGTTTCCCGCACCTCGCTGTTCGCTGGCACCCTGATGAAGGGCGACCAGAACGACGAAAAGCGGCTCTTCCCTCAGCACCCGTGCTGGAAGGGGGCCCCTGCGGCTGTCTTCCACAAGGACGATCTACGCAGCCCCGACACCGGCTCGCCCTTCTCCACCGCCCTGACTGAAGCGCTCGCCGACGAGCGCACCCATGTCGCGGTCGTCCTCAACACCGTCGACGACCGGCTCGCCAAGGAGCAGAAGCTTGGCGACGGCGCTTGGGAGATCAAGGAGATCGGCGGCCTGGAACCGCTGCTGCGGGCCGCCCGCGCCAACGACATGACCGTGCTCCTCACCTCTGACCACGGCCATGTGGTCGAGCGACGCGGCAGCAAGATCGACACGGCCGCCGGCGCCATAGGGTCGGCCCGTCACCGCGCCCCCGGCGGACCCGTCGCACCGGCCGAAATTGAGCTGGCCGGACCACGGGTGGTCTGGCCGGAGCCCGGATCGCGGATCGTCGCGCTGCGGGACCACGACGCCCGGTACACCGCGCTCAAGGCGGGCTACCACGGCGGGGCAACCCTCGCCGAGTTCACCATCCCCCTCCTCGCCCTACTGCCGTTCGGCGCGGAGCCACCTACGGGGTGGCGGGAGCTGGGCGACCTTACGCCCGGATGGTGGGAGCAGGACAACGACGCCACCACCGGACTCGAGGCCGAGACGAAGGCCGGAGCCGATGCCATCGCGGCACCCGAGGCCACCGCTGCACGCCCAAGCCGCAAGCAGGCCAAGAAGTCAGCCCCGCCCGTGACAGAGGGCGCTATCAGTCTCTTCGGCGAGGACGAGGTCGCACCCTCCGCACCACAGGAACCTGTCGCCCCTGTAGTGAAGCCTGCGGCCGTACCCGTCTCCGATCAAACAGAGGACCCTGCCACCGCACTGGTGAATCGCCTCATGGCCACCGAGCTGTACCAGGAACAGCTGGCACTGCTCGCCCGTGTGCCACGCGACAAGGCGGTCCTGCCGAAGGCTCTGGCCGCGCTGGTCGAAGCGGGCACCTTGCCCATGACCGCCCTGGCCGAACGCGCCGGCCAGCCCGCCACCCGAGCCCCTGGCTTCGCCGCGACCCTGGCCCAGCTTCTCAACTATGACGGCGCCCAGATCCTGGAAATTCTCCCCGACAACCGCACCCTGCGCCTGCACCGGGGCCAGCTGATCGAGCAGTTCGGACTGTGAACCGGGGGTCTGCGGCCATGCCGGGCGGTGCAGTCGGCCCGCCCGGCCGCTCCGGGCACCGGCGGCGCGGTGCACGCACGGGTGTCCGGCCAGGTGGGCAGCCGGATGGGAGACTATTCGGGTGAACGCGTTTGGATCTTCAGCATCCGGGGCTGCCACCCCGGTCAGCGCGGTGCGGCGGCGTGCTGTCGTGGACGCGCTGCGGCGCGGCGCTGTCCCCGAGAGCGGCCTCGACCTGCTTGCCACCGGACTAGACCGCTTCGAGCGGGCCGTCGATGAGGAACTGGACACTGTCGCCGCAGGCGGTTCGGTGTTCAAGGCCGTGCGCGGCGAGTACGGATCCGGCAAGACCTTCTTCACCCGCTGGCTCGGCGAGCGCGCCAAACGGCGCACCTTTGCCGTGGCCGAGGTGCAGGTGTCAGAGACCGAGACCCCGCTGCACAAGCTGGAGACGGTCTACCGGCGACTCACTGAGCGCCTGGCCACCGCCAGCTTCCCGCCCAGCGCCCTGCGGCCGGTCGTGGACGCCTGGTTCTACGCACTCGAGGAGGATGCACTCGCCGACGGCGCGAGCGAGAGCGAGCTGCCACAGGCCGTGGACCGGCTGCTCACTGCCCGCCTGGCCGAGGTGTCCCGACACGCCCCCGCGTTCGCCACCGCCCTGCGCGGATACAAGCAGTCCCTGGATGCCGGCGACGAGGCCACCGCCGCTGCGGTGATGGCCTGGCTCGGCGGCCAGCCGCACGTCGCCGCAGCCGCCCGGCGCAGTGCAGGCGTCCGCGGTGACCTCGACCACTTCGGTGCCTTCGGCTTCCTTCAGGGCCTGCTCACCGTGCTGAGAGACGCCGGGCACGCCGGCCTCGTCCTCGTCCTGGACGAAGTAGAAACCCTGCAACGGGTCCGCTCCGACGCCCGCGACAAAGCACTCAACGCGCTGCGGCAGCTCATCGACGAGGTCCACTCCGGCCGTTTCCCCGGCCTGTATCTCATCATCACCGGCACGCCCGCCTTCTACGATGGGCAACAGGGCGTACAGCGACTCGCACCGCTCGCCCAGCGCCTCGCCACCGACTTCACCACCGACCCCCGCTTCGACAACCCGCGGGCCGTCCAGATCCGGCTGCCCGGATTCACCGAGGCATCACTGACCGGCCTGGGCGCCACCATCCGCGACCTGTATACCGAAGGCTCCCAGTCCCCCGACAGGATCAAGCAGCTTGCCGACGACGCCTACCTCACCGACCTGGCCCGGGCTGTGGGCGGGGCACTGGGCGGGAAGGTCGGAGTCGCACCACGGCTGTATCTGAAGAAGCTGGTTGGCGACGTACTCGACCGGATCGATCAGTTCCCCGACTTCGACCCGCGCAGGCACTACAAGCTGACCGTGGGCAGCAGTGAGCTCACCGCCACCGAACGGAACTTCGCCGCGCCCGCACCGGCCGCCTCGGCTGACGACCTCGACATCGACCTCTGACGCCCCAGTTCCCGAAGTCCCGAACTCTGACGAACAGCCCTGGAGTTGCAGACGTGCAGGAGCAGCCGCGCGGCACTGACCCGCTGGAGCGCCTTGACCCGGTAGTCCTGCACCACATCGTCAACACGCTCGGGTGGCCCGATCTGCGCCCGCTGCAGAAGGCGTCCGTGCACCCGCTGATGAACGGTGAGGACGCGGTCCTGCTCGCGCCGACGGCGGGCGGGAAGACGGAGGCCGCCACCTTCCCCCTGCTGTCCGCCATGCGAGAGCAGCGCTGGACCGGCACCTCCGTCCTCTACCTGGCCCCGCTCAAGGCGCTCCTGAACAACCTGGTGCACCGGGTCGACAGCTACGCCCAGTGGCTGGGGCGCCGAGCCGCCCTCTGGCACGGCGACACCCCCGAGTCCGTACGCCGTCGCATCCGCACCGAATCCCCCGACTTTCTGCTCACCACACCCGAGTCGCTCGAAGCGATGCTCATCAGCGTCAAGACCGACCACGCACACATGCTGGGCCGGGTGCGTGCCGTCGTCGTCGATGAGGTGCACGCCTTCGCTGGGGACGACCGCGGCTGGCACCTGCTTGCCGTGCTCGAACGCCTGGAACGGCTCGCCGGCCACCGCATCCAGCGCATCGGGCTGTCCGCCACAGTCGGCAACCCCGACGCCCTGCTCATCTGGCTCCAGGGCGCACGCCCCGCCGATCGCCCCGGCCGGGTCGTCGCCCCCGGCGTGACTCTGCCCGCCACAACCGGGACCACCGAACACCCGCGCCCCGCAGGGGAGGTGGAGCTCGACTACGTCGGATCGCTCGCCAACGCCGCCAAGGTGATCTCCGCCCTGCACCGGGGCGAGAAACGGCTCGTCTTCTGCGACTCCCGCAAGCAGGTGGAAGAACTCGGTGCGGCACTGCGCGCCCGCGACGTCACCGTGTTCCTCTCACACGCCTCGCTGTCCACCGACGAACGCGCACGCTCCGAGCAGGCATTCGCCGAAGCCCGCGACTGCGTCATCGTCTCCACCTCCACCCTGGAACTCGGCATCGACGTCGGCGACCTCGACCGTGTCATCCAGATCGACTCCCCCGGCACAGTGGCCTCGTTCCTGCAGCGCATCGGCCGCACCGGGCGTCGCGCCGGCACATCCCGCAACTGCCTGTTCCTCGCCACCCGGCCCGACACCCTGCTCCAAGCCGCCGGCCTGCTCACTCTGTGGGCCCGTGGCTGGGTGGAACCCGTCACCCCGCCCCCCTCACCCCGCCATCTCGTCGCCCAGCAGATCCTCGCCGTCACCCTGCAGGAACACCGCGTCGGCGACCGGTTGTGGCCCGAGCAGTGGAACGGCCTGGCTCCCTTCGACCAGTCTGCCGCGCCCCTCCTGTCGCACCTGGTCGCGGAAGGCTTCCTCGACAGCGACGGCGGCATGCTGTTCATCGGCTCCGAAGCCGAGAAGCACTTCGGCCGCCGGCACTTCATGGAGCTGACCGCCTCCTTCACCGCACCCCCTGAGTTCACGGTGCTCGCTGGACGCACCGAGATCGGCACCACCGACCCCACCGTCCTCACCGAAGAACGACCGGGCCCGCGCCGCCTGCTGCTGGCCGGCCGCAGCTGGCAGGTCACGTTCATCGACTGGGCCCGACGCCGTGCCTTCGTGGAACCCGTCGAGGACGGCGGCATCGCCAAATGGCAGGGCAGCGAAGCCCGCGGGCTGTCGTACGTCCTCACCCGCGCCATGCGCGACGTCCTGCTCGGCACGGATCCCGACGTCCGCCTCACCCGCCGCGCCGTCGCGGCCCTTGCTGAACTCCGCATGGACCGCGCACCCTACGAAGTACACCCGGCGGGCACCCTGCTGGTCCGCGATCCGGACGCCACCCGCTGGTGGACCTGGGCCGGGTACCGCGCCAACGCCACCCTCACCGCCTCCCTCGGCAGCCTCGCCGACCCCGTACAGCGCCCCACTGACACCCATGTCCGCCTCCGTCAGGACCTCTCCCCCACCGACTGGAAAACCGCCCGCGCCGAGCTCCCCGACTCCCTCACCCTGCCCACCGTTGACCCGCGGGCAGTCCGCGGCCTGAAGTTCTCGGCGGCCCTACCGCCCCGCATCGCCACCACCACCCTCGCCGAACGCCTCGCCGACTTCGACGGCGCCCTCGCCGCAGCCCGCGAGCCCGTACGGATGGAATGGGGCACCTGAACAACCCGGAACACAGGCGAATTTTCGGGCGGCTGAGGCCCTTCTCGGCCTGGAGGACGCTCGCGCTCATCTCGATGTCGATGCGGTGGCCGGTGCTGTCTACCCACCTAGGCTTTCACCACGAGGGGCAGGCAGGTCCTGCTCACCGAGGTTGAGGTCCGCCTCCACCAGCCACGCCCCGGTTCCAGCCTTGATTCCAACGCACTTACTCGAGCTCAAGAGATCACCCATTTGAGCTGGAACCACTCAGGTTGCCATGACTGCGTCCAGATGCGCTTGCACCGGCTCGAACAGCCCATATGGCACGTACTGCGGAATATCGTCATGGGCGACCCACGCAAGCTCAGCCAACTCCTCGGCGTCCGCGACATAGGCAGTACCGCCCACCACTTCACAGGCCGTGTACGACATCAACCGACCCGTCTTCGGGTGGACCCGCTCGCCGAGCAGCTTCATGGCAACCACCTCCACCCCGGTCTCCTCGTGGGTCTCTCGTACGGCGGCGTCTTCGCGGCTCTCACCCGGCTCAATTTCGCCGGCCGGGAACTGCCACGAGAGCTGTCCCTCGCTGACCCGGCGCCGCACCATTAGCACGCGCCCCCCGCTGACGACGATGGCCGCGGCGATGCCCGGCTGCTCCTCCGCGTTCTGCTGCGTCACGCTGCTCCTCCAGGACAGCCAGGATGGGTGGGAAGATCGTATCGACGGGGATAAAGCGGGTGACCGAGTTTCTTGGGACCCATATGACGTCGATGTTCTCGACTGCGTCGGTGTTGCTGGCTTCGCCTGCCAGGTATTCGCAGAGGAAGTACTCGCACAGCACGCCGGTCACCGGATGAAGCCGGTTCCCAAGGCGCTGCCGGACCGCACAGTGGACACCCGTTTCGTCGAAGGTTTCCCGCACGGTGGGTGGTCTCCGCCTTGGCTCCTGGCTTGATGACACCGGCCGGGAACTGCCAGGTGATCCCGAAAGGCATCACCCGACAGGCCCGGACCGACCACGTGAGCAGGCACGACCGAGAAACCGCCAGCGATCACGCCGCCGCGTAGCTCGCCAGGAACAGATCTTGCGCCCGCTCCACATCCCTCGGCGTACGCAACTGCACCTCCAGATCACCCGTCCCGTGGTGACCGAGACCGGAGACATCCCGGGTGAATCCCGGGACAAGGTCGACTTCCTTCGGGTCGACCTTCAGGTAGACCAGCAGCTTGCTCCGCTGTGGCGGACAGAGGCAGGCGAAGTTCCGCAGCCGCTGGTACGCCCGGTACGTCTTGCGCTCGACGCGGTTCACACCGTCCCCGAGCCCGAGCAGTGCCTCATCGACCGCGCTCGCCAGCTCAACCATCGACGCGTCCTGGACGTCGGCTGTCGCCCGGGCAACCGCCCGGCGGCGGGCCCGGCGTGCCGCCTGCATGCCGCCGCTCCCGGACGCCACGGTCTCAAGCCCGAGCAGGTCGCTCCCGAAGAGTCGGTAGCGAACCAGGTCGATCGAACGCCGGTGCTCGTGCACGGCATGCACGTCGTAACGCGTGAAGTCGCCGACGATACATATCAGGCGAGGGCTGCTCCACAAGACATTGGACGCGGCCCTCATCCCGAGCCGGTCGCGGACCAGGTGCTCGATCTCGGCACGGTGGTCCATTAGCCACGCCAGGTAGAACAGGCCCTGGTTGATGACGCCGGCGTCGACGCCGCGCTTGTACTCGACGATGACTGGCGATCCGTTCTCGTCCAGCCCGAGCGAATCGATCCGGCCCCTGTGGACCAGCCCGGTGCCGTACTCGCTCGCCAGGAAACGGACGCCTAGCAGCGTCTCCATGTGCGCCTCGACGAGACCCTGCACATCTGCCTCGACCTCAGCAAGACGCGGCATGACCTCGCTCACGCCGCTTTGCGATGCGTCCGTCCGGAACAACTTCAAGCCGACCACCCCCGTTATCGCATAGGAGATGGACAACGTCGGACGGGCGGAGAATTGTTTCCGCAACCAGCACGAGGCACGTGAAGAACGTGTGCCGGAGGCCCGATCGACTGGTTCAGCGCTCCGAGGCTTACCTCCCGGACGTCCGCAACTTCGGTGCGAAGTCCATCGCCGAGGTCATGGAAAAGCTCCCCGGGATGGGCCTGGCCCTGAAGGACAGCCCGCCCGGATTCAACCCGCCCGCCGCCGCCTTCGACGCGGACGCGGGCTTCGTGGAGACCGAGCAGTACCGCTGAGCCGCGCGCCGGTCATAAGACAAAGCGTCCAGGGACAGGAGAACCTCACCGCTGTTTCGACGCCCTCAGGGGACCTCGGGCGGGTCGCGCCAACGTACAGCCAGGTGGACAGCGCCGAATGCCGCAGGTCGTACAGCCGTTTCGCCGGCAGGGAGCTGACGAGAAGGGGGCGTTGCCCGAGGCCGGCACCTCGTGCATTCAGATATAGAACTTGAACTGAGGCAGTGGCTCCCGGTCTGCGGGGATCTCCCTCATGATCTCGCCGACCAGCCCGGAGAACTTGATCGTGATCGGCAGGAGTCCGCCCAATGCGGCCGAGTTCCAATTGAGCTTCGTGAGCGCGAGGACTTCCTTCAGCAGAGCATCTCGCGAAGAATCCTGTCCGACATGGTCTGCGACCTGGAGCGGCGCCGGAACGTGCATCCCGTGGAACTCGTTGAGCGCGGATATGTAGCCCGTCGTGTACAGGTAGTCCAAGTCACCGAAAGTGAAACGGGTTCCGCGCAGCGGCGGGTACTTCGATGTGGTGATGAGACGTACCCGGCTCTGCACCTCAAGCGCCATCAGGTCGTAGCGCCGCACACGGGACTCGATCGCCGCGCGGAAGCCGTCACGTTCGTCCGGCCAGTAGCGCGAGGTCTTGTGGACCACGATGCGAGCCGGGGTCTGCTTCATGGCTGCCTCGTACCGGTCGAGTACCAGGGCCATCAGCTGGTGCGCGCCGTCAGCCGTCAGGTGAGGCGAACGACTCCCGGTCTTGTTCGGATCCCACTCGAATTCGTGTCCCCGGAGAACCAGTCCTTCCCCTCGCTCGTCAAACGCCTGCACGAGACTGGTCTGCATCGTCGCATCCGCGCTACCCAGTGGCCGATAGAAGCCGATGCCGACGTAGCAGGTCCCAGGCGTAAGGCCGTACGGACTCCACGGATAGCCTCCCGCCTTGCAGTACATCGCGGTGAAGAAGTTCCAGGCGATGCGGGAGGGCGGTGTCCTGTCGCGCCCGTCGAGCGTGGGCGCTCGGACGATCTGCGTTGGTATGCGGAACTTCATGGCGCTCGCCTTGAGAGCCCGGCGCAGGTCGCGATGGACCGCGCCGGTCTCTTTGCCGGTGTAGTCGGCCGTGCCGCAGCGCGTCACGATCTGGTCGGACAGCGCGATCACGACGTAGTCGGGGACGCTGTCACGCTCTGCCAACTGCCGGAACTTGGCCTCGAACAGGGTCAAGGCAGCGTGGAAGCGGTCCTTCTGCGACTTGATCTCCAGTACCTGCCGCAGTTCGGTCTGCCCCAGTTCTTCATTCCACGCGTCGTCGAACTCCAGCGACGAGAAGAACCCGCGGTCGGGCATCCACCCAGGGAACTCCGGGTTGTTCAGATCCCCGCGTACGCCCTCGGCGCGACTGCTCATCCAGGTACGGGCCGCCTCGACGAGCTCGGCGGTACCGATCAGCCCCACGCGCAGCCGGGTGGGATGGCGGCCCGATGCCGTCCAGGAACGCGGCCCGTAGCGTGCGATGCCGGCCTTGGGGTCAATGTGCAGGCCGTCGTCGGCGAACTGCAGCAGCGGTTCGGGAAAGTAGGTGCTAGCGATGAGCGACGGGGAGCCGGCGGGCGAGATCCTCGGTGGAGCAGGGCGTGCCGTCATCGCAGCGTTTCCTCCGCGTCGTCGTCTTCGTCGGCGGCATCATCGTCCTCGCTCAGACGCTCCGCCTCGGCCCAGGTGAAGAGGTCGTCCACGTAGTCGACATTCTTGAAGGGCATGTCGTGCTCGGGGGGAATGCCCGGCCAGCGCACCTGTCCGCTACTCAGCGATGTCGAGACGATCAAATTCTGCCTGTCCGTGCCGAAGGGGAAGAAAATCCGCGGAGTGCTCCTGCCGAGGAAGTCCCGCCAGAACTGCACTTCGCCCAGGAGGTCGTGGTTGAAGAGGCGGGACTTCTTCCGGGTCACCTGCCGCCCGATGTACTTGGCCTGTATGGACTCGAAGCCGTCGGAGGTGACACGCAACTCGGGTCTGACGCTCAGGCACCACTGGTTGTCACCGATGAGGAAGAAGCGCAGCGAAACAGCACGGTGAAGCCAATAGTTGCGAGCCTCCCCGGTCGCTCGCTTCTTGGGCTGCCATACGACGCTCCGGGTCGCCCTGCTGGCATTCAACGGCCGGTACGGCACGGAGCGTTCAACGCCAGCAGCCTCCGGTTCGAAGTAGTAGCGGTGGTGGTCGTGGTCGAGCCGCAGTCCGAGACGTCCGGTGAGTTTGTTCAGCGACCGGTTCAGCAGCGCGACGTACCACCCCAGCCTGTCGGGATCCGTCCACCACTCCTTGGTGGAGAAGCGCTCGGTCTCCGTGCACGCCACCACGTCGACGAACGGGTTGCTGGTGTCCCGCAAGTCCTGGAATGCCCACAACCGCCCCTCACGCAGGATGAACGGCGTCATCGTCCCAGCAGATGCCGCGGCTGGCCGGACCTCGTTCTCCCGGCCGACAGAGCAAGGAGCTCCGTAGATGTAGCGCGGCATCTGCGTAACCGGCAGCACGTTGCTGTACACGGTGTCGTTGACCATCGGGGGCAGCTCCGTCGGCACGTTGGAACGCCCGCCAAGCCTGCGCTCGATCCGCTGTTCGTGAGTCTCCTTCATGGCGTGCAGACGCTCCACCGTGTACTTCGCCAGCGCACCTTCGGAGTCGATCAGCTGGTGATGCTGATTGCACAGCAAGATCAGGTTCTCGTACCGATTGCGCTCCTCCGGCGTCAACGGTGAATCGCCCCGCGGACCGTTCGGGCTCTCCGCCACGATGTGGGCCATCTCGCCAAGCACCACAACGGGGTCTTCCGGCGTCCCCTGAGCCGTCAGCAGTAAGCCGCATCCGGGAAAGGCGCAGATATTGCCGGAACGCTGGGTCAACTTGCGTTGCTGCGCGACAGGTACGGCCACAACACCTCCTCCAGGTAACCCACATGCTACGGACGACCTCTGACAAAGGCCCTCCCTCGCCACAGGAGTGCGAACCATCGGGGCTCCGCTGCGTCGCAGCACCCGCTGGTGGGTCGTCACCGCGTCGGCCCAGCCTCTGATCTGCTGACCACTGGTTGTGCTGTCTTCGCTCAGTCCCTCGACCTGCTCGGCGAAAGTCCGGTGTGGACAAAGTCTCACACCGACTCCGGCGAACCGTCAGATTGATCGTCACCGCACGAACTCCGATGGTGACATCGACCGGCCTGCGCCGGTAAGGGCCGTGACACGCATGAGTTGGCGGCACACGACGGGTACGGCGCCGTCGCGCGATCGCGGCGCAGCAGTGATGGTGAGTGTCGTGCCGGCGATATGGAGGTCAGTCACGGTCACCGACGCCAGGTCCGGCAGCAGCAGGTCGAAAATTTGATCACGTAACACACGCCGCATGATCGATCTGAGGCATGGTCCGCCCGTGGCGGTTGTGGTCGGGGCTACTTGACCTCGCCCGAGAAGATCGCGGTTTGGTACTTGATGGCCTCGGGCGTGACCTTGATCTGCACCTTGTGCGCGTCCTTCGGGAGTGGGCAGCCGTCCTTCCAGGTGGCGTCCTCCCCCGGGTCCACGTAGCTTTTCGCCCCCCAGGTCGCCGACCCCGCCGCTTCGAGTCCCTGGGTGCTGTCGTAGACCGGCTCGCCGTCGGCGCAGGAGAGGGAGAACCGGGTGAGGTCCATTATCTCGCTGGCGCCGTTGTGCACGGTCACCTTGAAGGCGACGAAGGGCTGCGGCTTGACAGAGGCGTACTCGCTCGTGACGCCCCGAGTGAAGTCGGACACGGTGGCGGTCGTACCGTCGGGCGACTTGGCCCTGTGGCCCAGGGCGACGGTCAGGGTGCCGCTGTCCTTGGTCTGCTCGTTGCCCTTGGCGTTGCCGTCGGTCTCCTTGGATGCGGTGCTCGCGCCGTGGCCGCAGGCGGTCACGGAGCCCAGGACTGCCACGAGTAGGAGGGACAGGCACACGGTACGCGTCTGCACACGGGTCTCTTTCCCTGTGGTGGAGGCTACTTGACTTCACCGTAGAAGATGGCGGTGGGCATGCTGCTCATGCCTCGTCGTGCGGGCTGATCTCGATCTGCGTCTTTAGGGCGGGCTCTGCATGTACACACCAGGCTTGGCCTGCCGGGTGAGCACACGCGAAGCGTCGCGCTCCCTGCGCGGGAGACTCACAGACGATATCCGCCTCCCCAAAACCACGAAAACGGCAAACGACGCCGCTATCGGGACGCACCTTGCGGTGCCCTCGGGCATATGCGCGCGGGTAGCCGACGGCGCCCTGCACGCCCCCTGTCGCCACTGCGAGGTTCGCCCGCCGGACCCCATCGCTCGAGAGCAGCCCGCACCAGACCTCCCAGGACGCAGCCCGATGGCTCACTGCTCGTGTCCGATCGGTGCAACCCGAGCGAGGTACCGGGCTCGCTCCGATGCCATTTTTCGGCTCGCGAGAGGCAGGGGCCGTCATATCTAAGCTCATGCGGGCGACTCCGGAGACATCGGCAACGGTGCTACGGCATATCCCACCACCCACCACTGACAGCGCGGGCCGCGCGCCTTCCCGGAGTCGAAGGCAGAGCGGTTTTCAGAGATCCCCATCGAAGCATCCCGCAGGCCGTAGCGCCGCCGACCACAGTGCTGTCCGGCAGCGCCAGCCGACGATAACCGAAATCATGAGCGGGTCAATCGCATAGACATTCGAATTCCGAGAGACGTTGTCAGTGCGGTCGGGTATACCGGTCGGCTATGAATGTTGCTCAGGAAGCGGCTGCGTCGGCCTCCGGGGGTACGCAGGCACCATCGGTTGACGGCGACTTTCCAGATGACCACCGCCCCGCTGCTGCGGTCCCTGCATCGCGGGACGCCCGCCTCGGCGGAGAGAGAGACTCGCGGACCGCTCAGGACGACTACCTGCTGGTGGAGCTGCTGTGTGCCGCGTTGGTGAAAATCCGCCTCGAACGACAGCGGGCCGGCGTTCAAGCCCGCGGCACGGACGGGTCGGGGCCATTGCCGCGTGCCTGGCGTGATGCACGCGGCCGGTTGTGGTGGAAGGCGCAGTCACTGGGTTTGGAAGGCCCCAGCAACGACCTGGAGCTGTTCGACTGGTGCCGTCGCCCGCTGGGATCGTGGCCTGTACCGCTGTCGCTCACCGAGGGCGATCTCGAAGTGGTGCTGCTGGAGGGTGATGCCCTGTCTGAGTTCGCCGAGCAGGCGGCAGACCTGATCCAGCACGCTGACGTCGAGGCGGAGCTCGTTCAGAATCAGGTTTTTGCCGCCCTGATGCTGTGTGCCCGGATGAACGGTAAGGACGACGACGCTGTCCAGCGGGTCTACTGCCGGTTGCGGCGCCTGCTGATCGACCATCCGGTGCTCCCGGACCGCGAGGTCCAGGCGCTGGCGCGGGAACTCCCGGCAGCGGACTCCGACCATGACTCGTTCCTCGCGAAGTTCGTCCGCGTCGCCTACGTCCACCACCCGGTCCAGGCGCCGGGAAAAGTTCGCCTGCGGCGCTGTGCCGACTGCCGGAATCCGGTTGACGACGGGGCCGTTGGCTGTGGGGCTCCCGGCTGTACAGGGGTGCCAGAGCGGTACGAGGTGACGTGTCTGGGCGCGTATTGGGCCCAGCACCGGGCAACCCGCCAGTTCTTCCACGATCCGGGACTGCTGGAGGGACGGCTGCTGGACCGCCTGGGCGAACTCGCCGACGGCACACTGTGCATCGAGGACTGGCCGTGCCTGGACGCGTGGGATATGGCGTTGGCGTTCGAGGCCCGGGAACCGGGTGCAGAGGCGGAGCTCTGGGCCGTCGATGCCAAGGACTGCTCAAGCCCTGCCCTACTCGCCCGGGGCTTTCGTTGCGATCCACGCGTGCCGGCGCGGCGACGCATCATCGTCATCCCCATGCACCGCCTCAGAACTCCCGGCTACCGCACGGACCTTGAGCGCGAACTGCAGGGCCGCGTTTCCGGCGTCGAAGTCCTCGACGAGAAGACGTTCCTGCGGCAGGCCACCGTCCGTGCACGTCAGGGAGGAGGAACGCGATGAGGGACACCCGCGCCTGGAGCAAGCAACTGGTGAAGGAGCTGACGGACGACAGCGTGCGCCCCCTGCTCGGCCCCCTCAGGCCGTGGGAAATCTGCGCGCTGGAGATGGGCCTGTCGTTCCTGGACGACCATCTGCCCGGCCAGGGCGTCGGCGCGCTGTGGCCGGTGCTGTCCGGTTACATGCGTCTGGATGAGGACCTGGGTCCGCAGCTGCGGACTCTGCGGGAGGTGATGGGCCCGCTTGCCAAGACCGGAACCATGCGGGAGAAGCTCGATCAGTACGTGAAGCTGCCGGTACAGGTGCGGGGCTTCGAACCCTGCGACATGCGCGGCCACAAGCCGGAGTTGTCGACCGTGTTCACCCGGCGGTCCACCCCGTACGCCGCGGCCCGTCATGACCTCTACCGTCAGACGCTGCAGAAAATCGCCCCCTACCAGACGGCGTCCCCGTACCGGCCGGTGCCGCCGGGTTCGGTGTGTTCTTTCGAGCGGGCCGACGGCAGGCGGGAACAGATCCGCGTCCCCGAGACTCTCATCCCGGCGCCGGCACCCGCGGTGCTGTCCGCAGCAGTCTCCCGAGTGCAGGAGCCCATCCACCTCACGCGGAATGACTTCCAGTGGGCTGCTGAACAGATCGATAAACTCCTGGAAGCCCATCCGGAGATCGAAAACCGGGACTTCGTCAAACGGTTCGAGCAGATGGAAGCCCTGCTGGCCGACCACACCGAAGGTCATCTCCTCGATCAGCAGTGGCGGATGACCATTGACCGCATGTGGCACGTGGTCGGCCTGATGAACAGCGGCAAGTCGACCCTGCTGGACCTGATCGCCTTCATCGTCGCCCGCCGCGGCGGCAAGGTCGGGTTCGTCCTCGCCTCCGGCAGCGACGTGTTCGCCAAAGTCAGCTTCCTGCAGGCCCTGGGCATCGATGCCGTGCCCATCTTCGGACGCACCCGGGAAGGCGTCCACAAGGACCGGTTCTGGCGCTCCCTGCTCCACGACGGCGAGACGACATTCCCCACGGGGCTGGACCCTGCCGCGGCGTTCGCCGACGACCAGTGCTACCTAGAGGAGCTGCGGCTGACCAGCAGGACCGACCGGGCCCCGCTGCCCCGCGAGGAGCGGCCCTGCACAGGCCGTCTCACCGTCGTCGGCGAGAGCGGGCGTCGAGACTGCCCGCTTCTGTCCCAGTGTCCTTCGCATACGGCGGCACGCAAGGTTGCCGAAGCACAGGTGTGGGTGACGACCGCGGCGGGCCTGGCCTCGACGAGGATGCCTCAGTCCCATATCGAGGTCCGCGTCGCCGAAGCGGCACAGCACCACCTGTCCGTCCTGCTCGTCGACGAAGCCGACACCGTGCAGCAGCAATTCGACGACCGGTTCCTGCTGCACGAGATCCTTTCCCAGCCCGGCAGGGGCTGGAGTCACCGGGTAGGCGACCGAATCGGGCAGCGGCTGGAGCACTCCTGGTTCCTCGATCTGCTGAACCCGGAGGTGACGGCTGGCGACAAACATTTCCGTCGGCACGATCAGGCACTGACCGAGCTGTACCGGCTGGTCATCGCCTCTGGTGCGGACGCACTGCGCGACGTCATCGCCGAGGGTCCGTTCACCGGCTACAGCCTCATGCGGCGCTTGGCCCGCAGCCTTCACGGCCTTGGTGAACGGACTGACTTCACGGACAAGGCGGAACAGGAAGAAGCCGCCGACTACTACTTCGAAGCGCACTTCGCCTCGCTGCTCTCCGCCCCGTTTCAGGCTCCTGCGGCGAACTGGGCCGAGCTGATCGAGGCGATGACGGCAGCCCACGACACTCGTGTCTCAGCCCAGGAGGCCGCAGAGGCATGGATCACGACACACCAGCCCGCCATCGACGAGGCGAAGGTCCGAGGCACGCTGGCGGAGTACGCACAACTGCTGCAGGCCGGGGTGTGGGCCGCGCGAATCACGACCTCCTTCTTCGAAGTCGCCCAACGGCTGCACGCCATCAGCTCCTCCCCGATCGGCGACGGAGAGGACTTCTGGAGCCGGCAGCCGCCACGTGACCTGATGCCGTTCGTGCCCGAACAGGCTGCCGGGAACCTGATGGCACTTCAGTGGCAGCCCAACCCCGGTGGTGACAGCGGGTCGTTCAGCATCCTGTGGCTGCGCGGGGTCGGCCGCTGGTTGCTCTACCACCTCCATGATCTCCTGACAGCCGAGGGCATCGAGGGACCGCATGTCGTCCTGGCCTCCGCCACCAGCTGGATGCCCGCCTCGCCCCGCTTCCACCTGGACGTCGCCCCGAACCTGGTACTCCGGGAGCCGGCCAAGGCCAGGGCGGCGCTGAAGGAGAGCAAGATGTTCTTCCGCCCGCCGCGCTACCCCGACGGCCGTCCCGTCTTTACTTCGGGCACCGGCGGCGACCCCATTCGCCATGCCCACGCGCTGTGCACGGCCGCCGACTGGATCTGCAACCCGGCCCCCGGTGCGCGCGAGTCCCTGCTCCAGCAGGCCCGTCTGCGGCTGGCCGAAGACCGTCAGCAGGTCCTGTTCACCGTGCAGAGCACCCGCGATGCCCAGACAGTCGCCGACTACATCAACCACAAGACCCCGTACACGGCCCTGCACGTCATTCGCGACGACGACCCGCCCACCCGGCACAGCATCCCGAGGCGCCGCCTGCCCACCTTTGCCGCGTCCGACGCCGACATCCTGGTTGCTGCCGAAGGCGCCGTCCAACGCGGCCACAACATCCTCAACGCCCGCCGCGTCGCAGCCCTCGGCGCGGTGTTCTACCTGGCCCGCATCCACCCACCCGCCGACGATGCCACCTTCCCGCTGTCCCTGCTCAGCCGCGAGGCGATGCGCCGCCTCCGCGACCCGATCGAGCTGGCCGACCCCTCGGTCGATCCCGTCGACCTCGCGCGCAAACTCCGCCACGGCGAACGCCGCCGCTGGCAGCAGCGGGTCGGAGAGCCGGTCCTGTTCTCCCGCCTGACCGACCCGGTCGAACACGCGGCGTTCGTCGGCAACTTCCTCGTCCCGCTCCACCAGACAATCGGCCGCGGCATCCGTGGCAACGAACCGGTTCTGGTGTACCTCTGCGACGCTGCCTTCGCGCCCCGCACCGCCACGCTCGACGAAACCGCGGCCGACACTCCCCGCACGAGCGTGATCGTCGCCGCCCAGCAACTCCTGCACGGTTGGCTCACCGATCCAGGCCCGACCGCCACCGCGGCACAGCGCCTCGACCATGAACTCGCCCGCGCCTGCTGGGGCCTGGCCTCCCATCTCCTCGACAACATCGACTGGGGTCACCGCTGATGCCCGCCTACCGCGCCACCCAGGCCACCGTGCTCACCTTCGCTACCGGGGCCAGCTGGCCCGTCACCGGCTACCGAGCGACCTGCCCACCGGGGATGCTCAGCCTTCTGCAGGACGCCTGGGAAGCCCGCCCCGGCCGTCGAAAGCGCAACGGACCCGACAGCCTGCCCACCAGGTCGTTGAGGGACTTGATCACCCTCATCGACCCGGAGATCACCTCCGTGCACTGGGACCCTCGCCATCCGGCCTGGCTGCGCGCGCGTACCGAGATCGACCCGGATCTGCTGCTGATCGCGCTGTCGGCATGGGCCTCCGCTCATGTGGCGCCCCAGGTGCCGGACACCGACTGGTACGGCCGTCTCGAAGGCGCCGGACAGTTCGAATGGATCCCCGAAGACCTCGACCTCGCCCAGCACGGCCTTCATCTCAACGGCACCGCCAACCCTCCCGCGCACGTCTTCGACCTCCTGCCCAGCCTCGTCGCCGAACATCTCACCACCACCGATCTTCAGCTCCTGGGCCACCGCCGTGACCTGCGGCTCGGCCCCACCCAGGCCGACGGCCGCCGCGCCCTGCATCTCGGCCAGCCGGAGCCCCTCATCGATGACGACGGCGCGGCCGGAGCCAGCGTGGACGTCCTCACCCTCCACCTGGAAACCGTGCCGGGGGTCCCTGAAGTCCACCTCCACCTCGACCTGGGCATGACCCGCTTCGCGACGAACGCGCTCGACTACATCCCCCGCCGCGGAAACGGCGACCCCACCGCCAGCGTCCTGCTCTCCGCCAAAGAGGGATTCATCCACCGCCGCGAACGTCCCATGCTCCTGCAGAGCTCCGTCATCATCCGCCGACGCGGACAGGACAGCTCATGGACCTGGCAGCCGGGCGTCGCCAGCATCCTCGCCCGCCTCACCCACCACGAGCCGCCCAGCCTCGACGAACTGCGCGCCGCCCCGGGCAACGCGGCGGCTCAGCCCTTCGCCGCGCACATCGTCCACAGCACCGGCATGACCTACCGCCATCCGAACCAGGACGGCGCCCCGCCGGCTCGTGCCACCCACGACCACCCTGTCGGCCACGGCTACCAGCCCCGCGACCATATGGAGGTCCTCACTCAGGTCGCCCGACAACTGGAGGACAAGGGGCTGGTCCCCCTGACGCCCAGCCCCAAGGCACGGACCCGGTCGAAGACACGCCTGCCGATGCATCTGCCCGACTCCCCCACGTACGAAATCGAAGTCTGGGCCTCTTCCGACCGCACCTGGCAAGGTCTACAGACAGCTGCCGCCGACAAACTCGGCCTGACTCCCGCCACCTCAACAGCGGCGTGCGCCAGCTTCACCGGACCGATCAACCTCACCCTCCACCGCCACGACCCGCAAGACTTGGCCGCCGGTCTGCCACGCTCCACCGAGTCAGACCCGGCAGCCCGGCGGGCCGCCTACGAAGCCAGCGAGGTCGAACGCACGGCGCGAATCACCCGTGCATTCCCCCGCCTCGCCCACCCCATCGCCTGCATCGTGGAGATGGAAGGCGCGGCCTACTTCTCCCGCACACACCAGCGCGACCCCAAAACCCTCTTCAAGAAAGTCCTCCCGAGCCTGCGCCGCAACGTCCAGGGCCTGCGCCCCATCCCGCCGGCCAACCCCAATCCCAGCAAAGCAGCCCTCGCCAAGCGTTTCCTCGGCACCGACTTCGCGACCACCGACATCGAGCGCGCCACTTCCGCCCTCCGGGACGCCCTCCGCCAGGCCGGACACCTGCCCAAACTCCCCGCCCCACCCGGCATCGAAGGCCCCTTCGAGCTGATCACCGTCTGGCTCGCCCCCGCAGGCGAGCGGATGCTCGTGCCCATGCTGATCCGTCAGCACACCCACGAGGAACCCACGGCACAACTCATGACGACGACGGGCAGCCCCACCGAGCGCCCCATGCCGTTGACCGCCCTACCGGAAGCCCTCGTGGCCGGCCGCGGACGCGTGCCCCGTACCGCACGCGCGGCCCTCGCCGAATTCCTCACCAACGCCCTGTCGCTCGACTCCACCGCCAATCGCCTGCTGCTCGTACGCCGCGCCCGGACGAGCGACAAGGACATCTGGCCCTGGCTCCAGGACAGCCGCATCACCTTCGACCAGCTCGTGCTGCCGGGCATCGACCTCACGGCCCCCAACGCGGACCCAGACCGCCGTAAGCCCGGCGACCAACCGGGCCTGCGCATCATCCGGCTACGTGAGCGCAGCGATCGCTCTGCGGTGCCCAGGGCCTTCGGTGTCACCCAGGAAATGGTCAGCGCCGGCGACGACACCGACGAGCTGATCCCCGTCACCCGTCACGGACGATTCTCCGGCCTGGTCGAAGTTGGGGAACGCGCCTTCTGGGGCATCAACCCGCGCCCCGATCAGAATCAGACCCCTCTCACGATCACCAAGTTCGACCCGGCCCAGACCGGCAACCGGACCTGGACCTGCTCCAACCCGACCTCCCTGGAGATCGTGCCCGCCTTCCTCCAAGACGGCGACAACCCGGCCGACTGGGCCATGTACGTCCAGGCCCAACGACGCCTCCACGCCCACACCGACATCGCCACCACGTGGCCCGCCATCGTCCACCTCGCCGAGCTGATGGAGGAATACATCGTCTGATCGGCCAGCCCATGCCGCTGCTGACTGGTCAGGTCACACGCGCTAGCCGGATGGGTATGAGGCCATCCGGCTACGCGTCACCGCACCCAGGTAGATTCCGCCGAAAGCCGCCCAGGTAGCAATGGCGGATTCTTCGGCGGGCCGTTGTCGTCACCGTACGAACCGCAGCGGCCATGCATCCACGTCGCGGACAGCGGACACACAGATCGTCCCACGTCATTGAGGGTCCTCCCCGCCCACGTCCTCCATCGTCACTGGGAGCTCCGGGTCAGGAGTCGTACGCCCATGCCCGGCCGGTCTGCCGGTACTCCTCAACGCGGATAGGCAGAACCCCTGACTGCATACGATCCGTGTACAGCAGGCCGTCGAGGTGGTCAATCTCGTGCTTGACGAGGCGGTCCAGGCCGCGCTGGTAGACGTTGGTTACCGTGGCACCGTTGAGGGATGTGGTCTCCACGGTCATTCTCAGAGGGCGAGACACCTTCCCTCGCACGTTGAAGAAGGACAGGTACCCTTCGTACTGCTCATCGCTCTCCTCCGACACATCCGTGACACGAGGGTTGAGGACGACGATGGGGCCAGCGCCGGACTCGGCAGGCTGAACGACAGCAGCAGCACGGGTAATGCCGATCTGAGGCGCGGCGATCCCCAGCCCTTGGCGAAGGTGTGCACCTGGGCGATGCACTCTATGAACGCGAAGAGTCTGTCCACAACACGTTCCGCGCCATCCCGCTCGGCGGGAAGGTCGAAGGGACGTGCCGGCTCACCGAGGATGGGGGCGCCCGCCTGGACGACCCCGAGGTTGCGCGTCTACTCGCTGGGCCCCTTGGCGCACCAATCATCATCACGTTTGTCACGGGGTGAGATGATGACCGGCGCCCGGCTGGTGGGTGGCCGCCGGGCCTGGGAGGGTAAGTGGCTGGGGTCGAAGGCCGAGCACTGGTGGATGCCTGCTGGGCTGTAGCGGATCTACTGCGGAGCAGCATGCCGGCCCATCAGTACCGCGACGTGATACTCCCGTTCACCTTTCTGCGCCGGATGGACTGCCTGCGCCGGCATGAGGTGGGCCTGGGGCTGAAGGTGACGGCCACGGAGGGGGAAGGCGGCGTCGCGGCCGCAAGCTCGGACTCGGCGCAGGCCGGACTGGACGAGACAGGCGGAGCTACGGACACTCGGGACAGCCTCGGCGGATTGCTCACCGCGGTTGACGAGGCGTCACCGGATGCCGAGAAGCTGCTCGCCGAAGCACTGAAGGGCTTTGCGCGAGTGTTCTCCGCCGAGGTCGTGGAAGTACTGGACGCGTTTCAATTCGCCGCTGAGGTACAGAGGCTGGCGAGCGCGCGTGTGCTGCGTGGCGTTGTGTCCGGGTTCGCAGAGCTCGATCTGAGTCCTGATGCCGTCTCCGACCAGGAGATGGGGTCGGCGTACGAAGAACTGGTCTGGCGTCTCGTCGAGGCGGCGCCGGAGCGATCGGGCGAGCACGCGAGCCCCCGCGACGTGGCCACGCTGGCCGCCAGACTGCTGCTCGGCCCAGACGCGGCGACGCTTGACCGGGCGGGCCGGCCCATCGCCGTCCATGATCCGTGCTGCGGCACCGGGGGCATGTTCACCGCCGTCGAGGACTACCTGCGCGGCCTGGACAGTCCCCCCGAGGTGAGGGTCTTCGGCCAGGAGATCAACCCGGAGAGTTATGCGATCGCCCGCTCCGAACGCATCATGAGCGGCACGGATGCGACGGGCATCTGCTTCGGGAACGTCCTCAGCGACGACAGGCACCGAGGTGAGACGTTCGACTATCTGCTGTCGAACCCTCCGTGGGGGGTGGAGTGGCGACGGACACACAGCGAAGTGAAGCGCGAAGCTGAGGAGTTGGGCCACGACGGCCGCTTCGGGGCGGGGCTGCCGCGTATCAGTGACGGTTCCTGGCTCTTCGTGCAGCACATGGTCGCCCGTATGCGGCCTCCGGCCGAAGGTGGCGGCCGGGCAGCCATCCTGCTCCCTGCCTTGACGCTGAACCGGGGCGGTACCGGATCGGACGAGGCGAAGCTCCGGCAGTGGCTTTTACAGAACGACCTGTTGGAGGGTGTGGTCGCCCTGCCCACGCATCTGTTCGTCAACACCGGTCTCTCCGCGTCTCTGTGGCTGCTGTCCAACCGCAAGCCGCCCCGGCTGCGGGGCAAAGTCATCGCGTTGGATGCCCGAGGCCACTTCGCGACCCTGCGCGAGACGCTGGCGAGTAAGCGGCACTATCTGACGGACCAGCACATCGCCCGCCTCGGCGAGCACTACGAGGTCGCATACGGGGGCAACTTGGGGGAGCAGCAAGAAGCCGATGGTGAGGACGGGGCGTTGCTCCTCGACGTTGATGACCTTGGCTATCAGGAGGTCACGGTCGAGCAGCAGCTGCGGCAGTACTTCGCGGTGAGCGACGACACCGTCAGCGATGCCGAATCCTGGCCGACACGTGCATCCTTCGACGGAACGGATGCCCTGGTGGGAGCACTTCGTGCGTTGAACGGGCAGAACTGGCCCACCTGGAACGCGTTCGAGGGCGCCTTCTCCACGGCCCTGAGGAACGCAGGTCTGTCGGCGGAGCTCCCGCGTTCATTGTCGCGCCGGGTACGACAGGCGGTGGCCGTATCGGCCCCGGAGGGGGAGCTCCAGAAGGACACGCGGGGGCGTCCGCTGCCGGATCCCGAGCTGCGGCACAAGGTGCGGGTGCCGCTGGGACAGGATGTGGACGAGTTCATCGAGCAGGAGATCGCGCCCGAGTACCCGAACCTGTTGCGCGATCAGATCGGCGTCGAGACCGGCTACACGTTGCCCCAGGCCCCCTTCCTGTTCGGCGTGCCCGGTACGGGCTTCGGTCCACTGTCCACAGTGGCACGGCGCGTGGGAACCGGCTCACCCGGTAGGCGGCCCACGGGCCTGCCTCTGCTGAGCGGCCGAGACCTCCAGACGGTGGCGACCGCGGCGGAACTCTCGGAGTCTGCCCGGCCAGGGCAGGCTGTGGCCATCTGTACCGGCGGTGACGTGGTGGGACTCGCGGGCAACTGGCGTGTGTTGCCTGCGGAGTTCGGGGACGCCGTGACCGGTCTGACCGTGCTGCGTCCTATCGGCAACAACGGCCGAGCCTTGTGCGAGTGGATGCGGACTCGGGCGAGCGAAGAGGACGGCCCTTACTCGCGCGTGTCCATGAACTCGCCCGTGCCTGTCGAGCTGATCAAGGACCCTGAGTTCAACGCGCATCTGGACGACCTCGACCACGGCAGAGCGGCGCTCGCCGTCACGACCTCAAGAATCCTGCCGAACGTGTTCCAAGGTATGCAGGCTGGTCTCGACGAGATGCGCCGTGTCGCCAAGGCATCCGCATACGAGGCGCGCATCATCGAAGAACTTGTCCAACCGCTCGGGGACCCGGTCCGACGGGCCGAGTGGACCTACCCGTACCACGTCGCGGCGCTGGCCCGGCAGTACCGCATCGCCACGACGTCGGCCCCTCGCAAGGATGCTCTCCTGAAACTCGCGGAAGGCGTGGCGCGCTGTGTCGGGGTGCTTGCCGTGGCGGTCCAGATACACCGTGACCAGGGCTACGTTGACACCCTTCGTAGAAACAGATCCCTCTCGCAGGGCGGTGCGACCTTCGGGACATGGGAGAAACAGATCGAAGCCCTGGTCAAGGCCGGGCCTATCCCCGAACTTCCGGAGCTGGAGGGCTCCCTGGACCCTGGTGGGGTGCTCGGAACGCTGCGCGAACTGCGCGGGATGCGGAACGACTCCAGCCACGCGAGCAGGGTGCAGCCGGAACACAAGCTGGAGCGGGAGGTCGAGACGCTTCAGCCGCTGGTCGTGGCGGCCCTGGAATCGGTGGGCTGGCTGTCCGCCCTCCGCTGGGAACTGGTCGACACCTGTGCGTACGCCGGGAACGGCGGATTCACCCTGATCGGGCGACGTCTCCAAGGAAGCCATCCTGACTGGGAGCCTTTCGAGCGCTCGTTCCCCGACACCCTCGACCCAGACCGCATCTACGTGGAGGGCCCCTCATCCCCGCGACCGTTGCCGTTGTGGCCCGTGGCACGGGCCGAGGTCTGCGAGGACTGCGACGCACGGGAGCTGTTCCTGTTCCACAAGTTCGACAAGACGAGCGGGGACATCACAATGCGCTGCGGCAGGGATCACAAGTTCCCTCGGGACGACACCTGAAGTCGTGCCACGCCCGCGGCCCTGGACTCCAACGGGTTCGCGCGTCGGGCACCCCCGCTGAAGCGGTGGCCGACGAACTGGTCGCGCCCGGACTTGCCTTCGAACCGGACCGATGTCAGTGCGAGAGCCGGGCATCCACGAGTAGGCGCGCACGATGAGCACTCCGTCCCGGCGTCACTCGACGAGTTCGGCCGGGGCCTGCCTACGGGCGCTTGGCCCTGCCCCGACACATCGGCTGGGGCCCGCACGACGAGTACGACCTAGCCGGCGCACCGTGGACTGACTCGCATCAGTCGGCGCGGTCAGTGACGGCTTCGGTCTCCTCCCTTCCCCCCCGATGGCTCAGGGAGGATGCGGGCTAGCATCGCAGGCCGCCCGGCACCCGAAGCACCGCTAACGATTACGGCGAGCTGATGACGGCTCGGGCAAGTGAACGCAGCCTGCTTCGAAGCGGGGCAACATAGTGCGGGATCGCCGGTTGGCCAAACCGGCGATCCCGCGCATCATTGATGGTCCACCGCCATTACCTGCCCGTACGTCGGAAGGCACGACCACCACGACATCCAAAGCAGCCCCCCGTACGCCTTCACGTCGCAAACACACCGGACGGCTACGCCGCCGCGTAACTGGCGCGGAAGAGGTCCACGGCCCGCTCCATGTCCCGCTCGGAGCGCAACTGCACCTCCAGGTCGCCCGTGCCGTGGTGGCCCAGCCCCGTCACATCCCGAGTGAAGCCAGGTATGAGGTCGACCTCCTTCGGGTCGGCCTTCAGATAGACGAGGAGCTTGGTCTTCTGCGGCGGGCAAACGCAGGCGAAGTTCCGCAGGCGCTGATACGCCCGGTACTGCTTCCGCTGCACCCGGCTGACGCCGTCCCCGAGGCCGAGCAGCACCTCATCAACCGCCTCCGCCAGCTCCGCCAGCGAACCGTCCTGCTCTCGAGCGGGCGGCAGCCCGACCGCGCTGCGGCGAGCCCGCCGCGCGGCCGGCGTCCGCCCGGTGACGGAAGCCACGGTCTCAAGTCCAATCAGGTCCTTGCCGAAGAACCGGTAGCGGACCAGGTCGATGCTGCGCCTGTGCTCGCGTACGGCGTGCCCGTCGTAGCGTGTGAAATCGCCGGCGACACAGATCAGCCGGGGTGCGCTCCACAGCACCTGGGACGCGGCCGATACCCCGAGTCGGTCGCGTACCAGGTACCGGAAGGCGTCCTTGTGCGCCATCAGCCACGCCATGTAATACAAGCCCTGATTGATCACGCCGGCTGCGGTGCCGCGCTTGAACTCCACGACCACCGGCGCCCCGTTCTCATCGAGCCCCAGCGAATCGATCCGGCCACCGTCAGCGCAGTCGATGACGTACTCGCTCGCCAGGAACCGCACCCCCAGCATCGTCTCCATGTGCGCCTCGACGAGGCCCTGCACATCCGCCTCGACCTCGGCAAGACGCGGCATGACCTCCGTCACGCCGCCATTCGTCGTGTGAAACAGCTTCAGGCCCGACACCTTCCCCTCCTCGGCTCGAAGATCGAGAACGCAGGAGGGGGGTAGATCTATTTCCGCGTGGGCGCACCGAACAGGTGAGGAGATGTGAGACGGTGACCACCTGGCACAGTCGGGCACCCCCGCATCCCATCCGTCCCAGAGGGGCCCTCGTCCCACATACGTCCCACAAAACCCCTGACAGCGTGTCAGCGAGGAAGAACGTGGCAGGTCAAAGCACCTGCCGACGAGATGCGCCAGGGGCCTTCTAACTGATCATTTCAGAATGAGGTTCGGAGTCGTCTCAAGCAGATGATGCTGCAGGCGAGTTGGAGCAGTCCGAGGTGGAGGTCGGCTCGTATCTCGTAGCGAGTCCGCAGGCGTTTGAACTGGTGAAGCCAGGCGAAGGTTCGCTCGACGACCCACCTGGTCCTGCCCAGGCCGGATCCGTGGGCGGTGCCCTTGCGGGCGATCTTCGGCGTGATGCCGCGAGCGCGGAGCAGGCGACGGTACTTGTCGTAGTCGTAGCCGCGGTCGGCGAACAGCCGCCGTGGTCGATGACGTGGCCTGCCCACCAGGCCGCGGATGCGGGGAATCGCGTCCAGCAGGGGCATGAGCTGGGTGACGTCGTGACGGTTTCCGCTGGTCAACGACACCGCCAGGGGCGTTCCGTGCCGGTCGGTGATCAGGTGGTGCTTGCTGCCCCGGCGGCCGCGGTCGACCGGCGAAGGTCCGGTGTGAGCCCCCCTTTGAGGGCCCGGACGTGCGAGCCGTCGACCGCGGCGTCCTCCATGTCCAACAGTCCGGACTTGCGGAGTTCCGCGAGGAGGATCTCGTGCAGGCGGGGCCAGACGCCGGCCTCGGTCCAGTCCCGCAGGCGCCGCCAGCACGTCACGCCGCTGCAGCCGATCGTCTTGGTCGGCACGTCAGCCCAGGTCACACCCGTGCGGAGCACGTAGACAATCCCGCGCAGGGCCGCACGGTCATCCGCCGGCAGCCGACCGGGATACCGCCGGCGCCGCGGCGGGCGAGGAGGGAGCAGCGGGGCGACACGAGCCCACAGGTCATCAGGCACAAGATCATCCGACACCTGCAGAACTCTGCCGCCCACCAGGCCAACTGCCAAGCTCCTGAACCAAACTCATTCTGAAATGATCAGTAAGCACCTGCTACACAAGGCATCCCGCACCTCTTCCCCGCCGGCCTGCGGCATGCCTCCGGGGCCGCGCCGGCGGCTGAGCACACGAAGGGCCGGCAGCCAATGCGATGCTGTCGGTGTTGCCTGCCGGCCGGAAGATGGCCGTGGGCGCAGGTCAGCAGGTGAACCAGGACGGCGAACAGCACGAAGACGGCCGCCGCTCCCCCATGGGGCGAGGCGGTCGGCAGGGCGCCTGAATCTCAACCTTACGGGTACGGGCTGTAGTTGAACTAAGCACATAGAGTGCGCGTGAAGGAGGAGGGTGTGCCCAGCCCGGATCCGGTCGTGGGTCATCATTAGGTCCTTTGTCGCGAGCACCGGTGGTGTAAGACGCACCCCTGGCCGATTCCCGGATCGGGTCAATCGGATCGCCGTACCCTGACCTCCGACTACACCGTCAGAAGTTGGCCAGGCGGATCTCGTAGCAGTCGCCACACATGTCCATGTCGGGGACGAGTTCGGCGGCCTGGTCACAGAAGGTGCAGACGCCTTCGTATGTGGATCCACAGTCGAAGCAAATCCAGGAGTCCTCTCCGGGCGAGCTGGCCAACGGAGTGCTGATCACGGAGTAGGCGCCGCAGCTGCTACAGCCGTTGAGGTCGCCGCCTCCGTCGGTGATGCTGACGTGCTTGCTGGAGCCGATGAACTCCCACGCGGCATCCTCGCCGGTGCCGTACTGCCTCGCGCACAGGAGGCAGGCGAGATCCTGGGCTCCTGCGTCGAGTACGACGGTGAACTGACCGCAGGAGCGGCACGAGGCCGTCGAGCTCTCATAGCCGTCCAACCGACTGCGCAGGGTCTCCATGCGCAGGGCGAGGAAGTCCGTGAGGTGCTTGAAACCGTCGCGTACCTGCTCCATGTGCTGCTCAACCGACCATGCCTCATCGGTCTCGTGGACCTGGGGCAGGATGTCGGTGTTGATGAAGCCGACCAGCAAATCGAGTACGGGAACGGTGCGCGCCTGTACGGCGAGGACCGTGTCCTTCAACCCGAAGTGCATGATCCGGTTGCGGAGGCTGCCCAGGGCCCTGAGGCCAGCGTCCTCCGGATCGATCGTGCTCTCGATCCGCACAGTGTCACGCAGACGTTCGATCGCTGTTTTGACGCCGCAGCTTTTGAAGTCACCGGCCTCGTGCTTGCGCTGGTCGAACAGCTCCACCTTTGTCCACACCAGCGCCGGATCGTGCATCTCCAGCCGGGCCTTCAGCAGCGTCTCAGCCGCAGCCTGGAGGTGCAGGACCGCGTACTTCATATCGCGCGGTCCCGGCTGCCCGTCGTCACCGGACAGTGAGCCGACGGCACTCACCAGGAAGTCGAGGCCGTTGACCAGAGCGGGGAAGTGGAGGTCTGCCGGTTGCTGCCCGGTACCGGTCACCAGCGAACCCCGTACGCCTTGTCGTCTTTCACCCTCATCGCCCTCCCCCTACGTCAGGTGCCGGATTCTCCGGGAAGAGTACCGGCGAAGGGCTGCCCCACCTCCGGGACAGCAGACGTCTGGAATGAGCGAGGGACCCTGCAAGCCCCTCATGTGTCACCTGTCCACCTGCATCCTGTCCACCACGTCTCCCCTGATCGCGGTGACCACGCTGGCCAGACATCTGCGCGGGGCAGCACAGTAGTCCTGAGCCGACGGATGGGCACGGGGCCTCGACTCGGCACGAGCGGCCCCTTCCGAGCTCTCTGAGGCCAGCCGGAGCATCGACGCCTACTGATCCTCCGGGGGTCGGATGGAATAGCTCCACTCATTAGTCAGCTGGAGGGGAGTCCGAGTTTGTCGAAGAACGCCCGGTTGCGTTCGGTGGCGGCGTTGACGAGACGGTCGAAGCTCACTACTTCGATGTATGCCTTGCACGGCTCATTGAAACCGAAATAACCCATGCCGTCATGGGTGGGCCGCAGGCCCGCGTATTCGCATCTGTCCACCATCGTCTTCGTGAGGTCCGCGAGGACATAGCAGAAGGCAGGTGCCTCACGCGTCGGGGGGATCGGCCGCCCCAGCGCGGTCTTCACTCCGCCGGCGCGCACACGCTTCACGTACTCCAGGCACTGCTGGATTGGGTCCTTGTCTTCCGAGGCGTCATTGCGCATCGGCCGTTTGACCTCGATCACGACGATGGACGGCAGCGGGAGCGTTCCCCCTTCCGCGGCCAGCACCGGCGAGCCGACGAGCCGAGTCGCGAGCAGGTCGGGCTCCCTCGTCGAATTGGAACCCGTGATCGGCATGCTCTTGAGCGTCTTGTCAGAGGCGAGGTAGTCGTGGAACGCGAGCCTCTCGTCGATGATCCAGAGGTTGGAGGCATCGGTGCCGATCTCGTTCGAGTCGGTCCGCATCGGCATGAGCAGGGAGTGGATCGCGTCCTCCTTGCTGTACCTACCCTGGTCGTCGGACCTGATCTGCCTGGCGAGTACGTCGAGGATCGTTCGTCGGCGCGAGACGTAGGCGGCCAGGTCGGACTGGTTGATGTCGGTCACTGTGTTCAAGTACCGGGCGAGCCGTTCGTCGTAGCCCTCCGGTTGGGCGGAGCCTGCTTCGCCCAGGACGGCGTGGCCCTCGGCCAGCGCGAACGCTTCGAGCTTCTGGAGGTTGCTGTGCAGCAGTAGTTCGAGGTCTTGGTCCTTCATGGACGGATCCACGGATACGCCGAGCTGCTCGAGTCGCGACAGGACGGGCCGGTATCTCGGAGCACGGTTGCTGACGAACTCGTGGACCCGGGCCTTGCCCTCCTCGCGTGCTGCGCTGAGCGGCCCGGCGAGGATGCTTTCGACTTCCTTGAGCACGCTCTCCCGGATGTCGTCCATCGACACATCTTCGATCAGTGGGGTGCCCGGCACACGTTCGCTGATGTCGAAGGCCGTACGGTCGGCGCGGACGTGGCTGTCCAGGAAGTCGGAGGACAGGTAGCAGACGTACGTAAACGGGGAGGACTCCGCGTCTTTGAGCCTTCCGTAGAGCCCTGGCACCCTGCTGGTGAGGTTTTCCTCCACCACCACACGGTTCGCAGCACACCAGTACAGCCGTGGCGCGAGATTCCTCGGCGAGGACTTCAGGCGGAGGCTCACCATCTCAAACCTCTCCCCCTTGACCTCGATCGATGTCCTTTGCATGTCGGAGTACACGAAGTCGTGCATGAGGCTATTGAGCGAGACCGCCCCGTCATCGTCTGCCACCGTGATGTCGGGCGCGCCGCCGGGACGCAGGAAGTACCAGATGCAGTGCTCGAATACCTCACGGGCAATGGCCTCGACGGTCTTCAGCGCGCTCTGCTGAAAGGGCCTTTTGAACCCGTCGAGGCTCACGGTCGTGCCGACCTCGGCTGGAGTGTCCGCTTCCCCGTCCGGCTCAACCTCTCCCTGGACGGAGAAGCGGAACTGCCGCCCCTTGAGGCATCCGGCTTCGTCCTCGTAGGCGCTGCGGACCGTGACCCTGTCGAACGCCTTGAGCCAGAGCAGGCGCCCCACACCGCGGCAGCCCATGTCGGCCTTGTGGTCGCTGTCCAGCGTCTCGAACGATGTCATGTTCTCCGGAGTGAAGCCCACTCCGTTGTCCTCGACGCTGAAGCCGACTATGGGCTTCAACGCCGCGCGTCCTGGGCCGACATGGCTGAAGTCGAGTGCTTCCTGCTGGCTGCGCCGGATCCTGATGCTCAGACGACCGGGCTCCATGTCGTCGCCGAACCGGGCGTCGATCGCCTGAATGCCGTTGACCACGGCCTCTAGGAGCGGCAGAAGGGCATGGCTTTTGGGCAGGCTCGTATTCCGGACCCGGCCGGCCAGCGACGTGGTCAGCGCCATCGTCTTCCTCCTCGCTCCAGGCCGCCCACCCTAGCGGCCGGGCTGGAGCAAAGCGTGCTGGGCGGCCGAGGTACCGGCGAAGTGACCTGCTCGCCACGGCCCGCCGCTGAACCTGCAGTCTGCCGCCCACGGCTCCGACTGAAGCTGCCAAGTGCCCGGCTTGATGTCCCGCCGGCTCGCAGAACCTAACCTGCCCGGCGATCCGCCTGACACCCCATCAGAACGAGCGTCAAATGAGCGTCACGAGCGTCATTTCAGCGTCAAGATATCGCCCGTAACGCCCACACCGCACATAATGCGCACAGGCAAAACCGCAGGTCAGGAGCCCTTTGCGGCCGGTTCAAGGATGGCAACGCACTCCACGTGATGCGTCATCGGAAACACGTCGACTTCAAGGGGCAACCTGATACGCGGCCGGCGTCAGGCCCACACCTTGTACTCATCAGCGAAGTACGGCCACGGCTGCCGACCGGCTTTGCCCTTCCGAAGCAGCTGGTCCATGCCGCGCGCCCAGACTTGTAGATCGCTAAGCTCCAGCACGAGCTGCTCGAGCCCTGCTCTAGCCATCGTGACCTGATGGCCGTGCCCTCGAATGATCATGACAGGCTGGGCTGTTTGCATCTCAGCTCCGCTCGGCAGTACCCACTCAGCGTCCAACCCATGCTTACCAAGCTCGTCAACAAGGTCGTCGGACGACAGTGTCACGGTGAAGACGAGAACATCCGCGATGAGGCCGGCACACTGCGCTGGCTGGAGCGGATAGATGCCCCACGGCACGGCCATGGTGTTGCGCGCCGCGCTGTCTCCGCTGCTGAAGCAGATGCGCTGTACCGTCAGTCGCATACGACGCAGCAGTGCCGCGTATGCGGCGTGGAACTGTCGGGCCGCTTCCTCCGCATCCCACCTGTTCCCAGCTGCCGCGATGTCGAGCGCCAGGAGACCACGCTGCCCCGGCACGCGCATCGTCTTCAGCCCCTCCTGGTGGGCGCGGCCCAAGGCGTCACTCAGCACGGACATATGGGTGGCGTAGGGCACACCGGTCTCGACGAGAACGGCCTTGTCCGGACCGGGGAGCGGCCCGCCAGTGTGCAGTGCCTCCGCCGCCAACCGGGTCCGTGTCAGTTGGGTGCTCTCCCGCCGCCTCGGATTCGTCTTCAGCTCGTAAAGGAGGATGTCCTGCTCGTCGTCGCCCCGATCACGGAACACGGTCACGTCGCCGATACGCAGACAGTCGGTGATGTCATGCAGCAGTGCGAAGCACCTGTTCTCGATCCACTGCTGCTCCGCGAACTGGATCTCATGGACCGTGCCCTCCTTACTGAGGGTCATTGGCCCCGGTGATTCGTTGCGGCGCAGCGCAAGTATGTAGCGCCGGTCGTACCGGAATGCCCGCCAGGCCATGGCGTCACCGATCGAGCGCAGTTGGCGCCCCACACGCTCCAGAACGTCGGACTCCAGTCGCCAGTCCTCCACGTCGCGAGGATCACCGACGACGAGATCAGGCGCGTCGGCAGGCAGCGACTGCCCCTTCCTGAGCCGCTTGATCACTCGCGAGCGCTCCGCACGCGCACGGTTCGCGGCCAGTGTGGCTAGCAGAAGTTCCCGCTGGAACGTCACGAAGTCCTCGGCGCTGTGGCATTCGCGCAAGTCCTTGATGAACCCGATCAGCCGCTCACCGTTCTCCCGGTGGAACGGGTGCTTGACCAGCGCGTTCAGCCGGTCCGACGGCATATCGGTCAACATCGGAGCCACGACAGCGATTCTGCCTAGAAACAGGAGCCGCTCTCCACTGAATTCGCATGCTTGCACCCATCGGCCCCAAGGGACCGGGAGGTCCTTCCCGAGGTGACCGACACGACGGTGGAGGAGTGGCGGCCGCCCCATGCCGACCTGACGTGGGCGAACGTGACCGGCCCGGAGTTCTACATGATCAACTGGGAGGACCGGGGGCATAATGCCACGAGGGCTGGACGCGGCAACGCTACGGGGTCATTCCCTCGCCGTCCCGGCCCTAGCGGAACGTGTGTGGAGCGAGCGACGGCCGGACTTGGAGAGCAGGCCCGGCCGGCTGATGGCGCTGTTCTTGTGCGCGAAAGTCACCGGGCCACGCGCACCCCGAGGATCCGCGGCTCGATCCGGCCAGGAAGGAAGGCCCTGTCCTGCGAGCTGTTCGAGGAACTCGGCGGCAATGTGGACCGAGGGCGGGCATGCGTGGATGGAGCGAGCCACCTCCGTCGTCCCACGGCCAGCCGGGCGCGAATTTGTTGATTCAGCCAAGGTTGAATCGGAGCCTCAGCTGGGTGCTGACCAGTTCGTAGCCTGCGAGGTCGGGGGCGCCGAATGGGTTGGGCAGGACGGTGATGTTGCGGCGGTCGCGGTCGAGGACGTGAGAGACGTACACGATAAAGTACGTCTCGTCCGGCTTCAGGCGAGAAGCGCGTCGAACCTCGGATTCGCCGAGGATGATCTCGCCGCTGTCGCCGGTGGATGCCTTGACCTCGTAGAGGTAGGTCGCGTCGCCGTCGTGGATGAGGAAGTCGTAGCCGAGTCGGTCGTCCCCCGGCTGCGCGCCGGCGAGCCCGTGGACTCGCAGGCCGGACTTCCATGAGTCCTGTGGTTCGACCCCGAACTGCTCTTGCAGCCACGCGGCCACCGCCGCCTCTCCCGCAAGGCCCACAGCCAATGTCCGGTCTTGGTCGCTCGCGGGGACCTGGTACGAACCGCTGTGCGACCTTGCACCGGACGACGAGGAGGTGCGTGGCCGCGGAATGCGGGGCGCGAGCGCCGTGGCGGACGTGGCCGAGGTGGCCCGCTGCTTAGGCGTGAGGTCTGCGGCCACCTCGCGGGCGAGCGCCGCCAGGTCGTCGGGCCGGGCCGACACGAGCCTGCCGTTCAGCATTACATGGGGGCCGGGGGGGGGGAAGAAACAGGCGCACCCCCCCCCCCCCC
>NZ_JBYIQX010000024.1:0-117757 GCF_057707805.1 Streptomyces sp. bgisy159
GTCTCGAACGGGGTGGAGCCGGTCCCGGGGGTGTTGCCCGTCATCAGATGGTGCCTCCCGCTTCGTTGCCGGTTCCGTTCGTCGTGCCGCTCTCGCCGGTTCCGCCGGCCTCCTCACCGGTCTGAGCGCCGGTACCCGTGTGGGTGTCCGACGGGGTGCCCGGGGTGTGGGTGCCGCCGTAGTGGGCCGTCGTCTCGGCGCTGATCGCGGCCATGCGGTCCCGGACGTCCAGGTCGATGTTCTCGTAGCCCTTGTGCGAGGCCAGGACGGCGATGCTCATGCCCTCCATGCAGTCAGAGAGCAGCTTGGAGAGGTTCTCCAGCTCGGTGATCACCGTCTCGTACGCCCCGTAGAGGCCGGCCGCCTCCGCCCACGCGCCGTCGCCGCCCCCGAACTCGGCGCGAACCAACTGGTCCTGGGCCACCTTGCCGGGGCCCGCCGGTGAACCCTTGAGGTCGCGGATGAGTTCGTCGACGCGGCGGCGGAAGTCCGTGAAGGAGGACAGCTCGGCGGCCAGGTCGGCCCGCGCGTCCTTCGCGAAGTCGAACACGGACGACACCCACGACGTCGACGTCGGGTTCGAACCCGAACCGTCTTCGCTCGGCAACACAGCACATCCTCCCCGTACGGCCCGAATGGTCAGGCTGAAACCCGTAGCCGCTGCGGAAACTCTAACCACCGCCGCTGACATGCCTGTTCGCGGCGTCGCGGAGGTGAACGGGATCACGTCAGGTGCCCGGAACCATTCCAGTGACGGGCGCGCCGCATTGCATGAGCATCCGTACTCAGACTCGCCCCCTTCCCTCCCATCGACTCCACCCTCCGCTCAGGAGCCCGGGTGCACCGACACCCGGACGCCCGCCCGCAGGTCCCAGCCCGCCATCGCCCCCGCCTCCGCCTCCAGCACGTGCCGGGCGCGCGGGCGCGGCAGGCCGAGGCGGTTGGGGCGCATGGTGCGTACGGCGAGGACGCGCAGGGTGCGGTCCAGGTACGCCACGTCGATCGGCATGCGCATGCCGAAGGTGTGGACGCCGGACGCGGGGGACAGCAGCATCGCGCCGGTCAGGGAGTCCCGCCCCAGCAGCCCCCTCGTACGGGCACGGTACGAGGTGGCGAACTCCAGGGGGACGCGGAGGTCCTCGGCGTCGTCGCCGGGCACCGGCACCCGCAGCGTCCCGCCGCCGTCCGGCCAGCGTTCTCGTCGTACCGTCGCCACCGGCCGCCTCCCACCTTCCTGACCAGCCCTCCCCTCCGATCTGCCAATTGGGCCGTTCCGTTAAACGAGTTGTCCCGGTCGTCGGCGTCTGGATAGGAAGCCCTCATGACTTCCATCGGCGCCATCTTCCGGCCACAGCTGCCTCCCGAGCGGCTGCGGGACATCGCCCGGCTCGTCGACGACGCGGGACTGGACGAGCTGTGGCTGTGGGAGGACTGCTTCCGGCAGGGCGGCATCTCGTCCGCCGCCGCCGTGCTGGCGTGGACCGAGCGGGTGCGGGTCGGCGTGGGACTGCTGCCCGTGCCGCTGCGTAACGTCGCCGTCACCGCCATGGAGGCCGCGACCCTGCACCGCATGTTCCCCGGGCGGGCCCGGATCGGGGTCGGGCACGGCGTGCAGGACTGGATGGGGCAGGCCGGGGCGCGTGTCGACTCGCCGGTGACGCTGCTGCGGGAGTACACGGTGGCCTTGCGGGCGCTGCTGAACGGGGAGCGGGTCACCGTCAAGGGGCGGTACGTCCGGCTCGACGACGTCGGGCTCGACTGGCCGCCGACCGGGAGCGGGGCGGCGCCGGCCGAGGTGCTCGTCGGTGCCGTCGGGGAACGTACGGTCCGGCTGTCCGGGGAGGTCGCCGACGGCACCGTGCTCAACGAGTCCGCCTCACCCGAGCGGGTGCGGGAGGTCCGGCGGATCGTCGAGCGGGAGCGAGCGGCAGCCGGGCGGAACGGCGCACGGAACGGCACACGGAACGGCGACGGTAACCGCGAAGGGCATGGTGAGGGGACCGGTCGGCGGATCGGCCGGAGCGACGGCGAGGGGGCCGACCAGGGGACCCGCCACGGCAGCGCCACGCGGCCGCACCAGATCGTCGTCTATCTCTTCGCCGCCACCGGGGAGGGCGCCGCCGAGCGGCTGCGCGGGGAACTCATCGCCACCGGACTCGACTCCGTTCCGGGGCTCGGCGTCGCCGGTGACGCCGAGACGGTCGCCGCTGCGGTACGGCGCTTCGCCGACGCCGGCGCCGACAGCGTCGTACTCCTCCCCACCGCTGATGAGCCCGACCCCGAGGGGTTCCTCCGGTTCGTGGCCGAGGACGTACGTCCCCTCGCCGCGAGCTGAGGACCTGTGAACGGCAGCGTCAACGACCGCGGCGGCGACGATTACGAGGCCCTCGTCGCCGAAGGCGCCTCCGTGCCGACCGACGGGTGGGACTTCTCCTGGTTCGAGGGCCGGGCCACCGAGGCGCGGCCCTCCTGGGGGTACGCGGTGTCCCTGGCAGGGCGGCTGGCGGAGGCCGCCGCCGTGCTCGATCTCGACACCGGGGGAGGGGAGGCCCTGGACTTCGCCCTCGCGCGGGCCGCGCCCCGGGCGCCGGGGCTCGCCGTCGCCACCGAGGGCTGGCCGCCCAACGTGGCCGGGGCCACCGCGCTGCTGCGCCCGCGCGGGGTGGCGGTGGTCGCGGTCGCCGACGACGCGCCGCTGCCCTTCGCCGACGGTACGTTCGACCTCGTCGTCAGTCGGCATCCGGTGCGGCCCCGGTGGGCCGAGATCGCCCGGGTGCTCGCGCCCGGCGGGACGTACTTCGCGCAGCACGTCGGGCCGAGCAGCGTCTTCGAGCTCGTCGAGTACTTCCTCGGGCCGCAGCCGGACGAGGTCCGCGAGGGCAGGCATCCCGACCGGGAGCGCGCGGACGCGGAGGCGGCCGGGCTGGAGGTCGTCGACCTGAGGGCGGAGCGGCTGCGGATGGAGTTCCGCGACATCGGTGCGGTGGTGCACTTCCTGCGCAAGGTGGTGTGGATGGTGCCGGGGTTCACGGTGGAGGCGTACGAGCCTCGGCTGCGCGCCCTGCACGAGCGGATCAGGAGCGAGGGTGCCTTCGTCGCCCATAGCGCCCGGCACCTGATCGAGGCCCGCCGCCCGGCCCGGTAAGCCGCGCCCCGTGCGCTGCCCGTCGCCCGGACACCCGCCGCCCGCCGCCCGGCCCGGGTAAGCCGCGCCCCCGTGCCCTGCCCGCCGCCCGCCCCACCCGCCGCGCGTCGCCGTGCCCGGTGAGCCGCCCTCTGCCCGTTCCCCAAGCCGCGCCCCGACCGCCGCCCCCGTGCCCCGCCCCACTCGCAGTCCCGTGCCCGCCCCACTCGCCGCGCCCGTGCCCCGCCCGCCCTGCCCGCCGTCCCGTGTCCCGCCCTGCCCGGTGAGCCGCCCTCTAGCACCCCCATGCCGGAAATGGCCGGAAGTCCCTCCGCAAGGTGTCCACATCGTTATCAGAAATCCCTCGCGTCACACGTAAGTCTCACGTAAGTTCAGACCAAGGCAATTCGCGTAAGCAAAGCTGCGCGGGCGTCACCGCGCAGTGGAGGGGGCTGCGCGGTGGCGTGCGCGTCAAGCGGGCGTTCGCGCCTCGGGTAGCCCATCGGAGGGACGTCCCTCAAACCTCCGAAATCACCCCCGTTTCCTCCGTTCGGCCTGGGAATCCGCCGACTTTCGGCCATCCGTACCCCAGGAACGACCCCTATCGGGCCCCTTATCGCGTCGCCGGGCGACTCCGGAGAGTAGTTGTGACCCGCCGATGCACGCAGCATCACTTACGAAGGGTTATGGTGGAAACCCCCCCTCGGGCCGGTCCGTCTCCCCCCCACGGACCGGCCCGTTTTTTGTGCGCACCGACCGGCGCCCGTCCCTCCGCCCAGTCGGCCCCTCCCCCCGGCCGACCCCGGTCCTGTCCCTCCGCCCGCAGCAGCCGCCCCCATCCGCCCGCCCCACCCCCGCCTCAAGGCGCCCGCCCCGCCCCCCGCCTCAAGGCGCCCGCCCCGCCCCCGGCGGGGTAGGCTGCGCCCCTGCGGGGACCGCATCCGCACCGGAGGGGTGGCAATCACGTGAACCTGCGCGACAAGCTGCGCGGCCTGCTGGTCAGGCTCTACGCACGCCGGGTGGAAGGCCACCTGGACCACGCTCAGGTGCCCAAGCACATCGGCGTCATCATGGACGGCAACCGCCGCTGGGCTAAGGCCGCCGGCTCCTCCACCGTGCACGGCCACCGCGCCGGCGCCGACAAGATCGAGGAGTTCCTCGGCTGGTGCAGTGAGACCGACGTCGAGGTCGTCACCCTCTGGCTGCTGTCCACGGACAACTTCGACCGG
Source organism: Streptomyces sp. bgisy159 (assembly GCF_057707805.1). Lineage (NCBI taxonomy): Bacteria > Bacillati > Actinomycetota > Actinomycetes > Kitasatosporales > Streptomycetaceae > Streptomyces > Streptomyces sp. bgisy159. Next base: position 4,354 of record NZ_JBYIQX010000024.1, read on the forward strand.
CCGCAGGACGAACTCGGTCCGCTTCTCGGCATCATCGAGGACGTCGTGCGCACCCTCGCCGCCGACGGCCGCTGGCGCGTGCACCACGTCGGCACCCTGGACATCCTCCCGGCCGGAATGCAGCGCACACTGAAGGAGGCCGAGGAGACCACCGCGCACATCGCCGGGATAACGGTCAACGTCGCCATCGGCTACGGCGGCCGGCAGGAGATCGCCGACGCCGTGCGGTCCATGCTCCTGGACGCCCACGAGAAGGGCACCTCGATGGAGGACCTCGCCGAGACGGTGGACGTCGAGATGATCGGCCGCCACCTCTACACCGGCGCCCAGCCCGACCCGGACCTCGTCATCCGCACCAGCGGTGAGCAGCGGCTCTCCGGTTTCATGCTGTGGCAGACCGCGCACTCCGAGTACTACTTCTGCGAGGTCTTCTGGCCGGCCTTCCGCAAGGTCGACTTCCTGCGCGCGATGCGCGACTACGCGGCCCGCCACCGCCGCTTCGGCGGCTGAAGCGGCTGAAGCGGCCCGACCGGACCGCGCGCCGGACACACGCGCGTCCCCCTGGCGCCCCCGGGGAAACCCTCCGCGTACCCCATTCCCCACGGATGTAACAAGGAGTTCACCGGCCTGCCGTGACAAGCGTCGGCATGGCGGCGCGTGTTCGAGGGCATAAGGCAAGCAGGTCGATGCCCGAACCACGGGTGTCGGATCCTCAGCGGGCGGCACGGGGTCGTCCGCCCGGGAGGCCCTTTGCACCAGCCGGAACGTGCGGTCAGCACGGACGCAGCGGAGGGCCGGTCGCCGGCCCGCGGTGCAGCGGGGCCGGAGACCGGTCCAGTCACTCCTCGTCGCTCCCCGACCTCATCCGAGGGGGTACGTCCTTCCGTGGTGACCAGCACAAAGCGCCACAAGCCAGACCGGCGCACCTACGTTCTCGACACCAGCGTCCTGCTGGCCGACCCGAACGCCCTGAGCCGCTTCGACGAGCACGAGGTCGTGCTCCCCATCGTCGTGGTCACGGAGCTGGAGGCCAAGCGGCACCATCCCGAACTCGGGTACTTCGCCCGGCAGGCACTGCGCCTGCTGGACGATTACCGGGTGCGGTACGGACGCCTCGACGCCCCCATCCCGATCGGGGACCTGGGCGGGACGGTCCGTGTCGAGCTCAACCACTCGGACCCCGGCGTGCTGCCCACCGGCTACCGCCTGGGGGACAACGACTCACGCATCCTCGCGGTGGCCCGCAATCTGCAGGCCGAGGGGTTCGACGTCACCGTCGTCTCGAAGGACCTGCCGCTCCGGATCAAGGCCTCCTCCGTCGGTCTCCTCGCCGAGGAGTACCGCGCCGAACTCGCCATCACGGAGAACTCCGGATGGACCGGGATGTCCGAACTGACGCTGCCCGGCGAACAGGTGGACATCCTCTTCGAGGAGGGACACCTCCACGTCCCCGAGGCCGCCGACCTGCCCGTGCACACCGGCCTGACCATCCAGTCGGAGCGCGGCAAGGCGCTCGGCCGCGTCACCCCCGAGGGGAACATCCGGCTCGTGCGCGGCGACCGTGAGGCCTTCGGCATCAAGGGGCGAAGCGCCGAGCAGCGGATCGCGCTGGACCTGCTGCTCGATCCGGACGTCGGGATCGTCTCCATGGGCGGCCGGGCCGGCACCGGCAAGTCGGCGCTGGCGCTGTGCGCGGGTCTGGAGGCGGTGCTGGAGCGCAGGCAGCACCAGAAGGTGATGGTCTTCCGGCCGCTGTACGCCGTCGGCGGGCAGGAGCTCGGCTATCTGCCGGGCTCCGAGGCGGAGAAGATGAGCCCCTGGGCGCAGGCCGTCTTCGACACGCTGTCCGCGGTCACCTCGCGCGAGGTCATCGAGGAGGTCACCGCCCGCGGGATGCTGGAGGTGCTCCCGCTGACCCACATCCGCGGCCGCTCCCTGCACGACGCGTTCGTGATCGTCGACGAGGCCCAGTCGCTGGAACGGAACGTCCTGCTGACCGTGTTGTCCCGGATCGGCGCCAACTCGCGGGTGGTACTCACCCATGACGTGGCACAGCGGGACAATCTGCGCGTTGGGCGCTATGACGGTGTCGTGGCCGTCGTGGAGAAGCTGAAGGGGCACCCGCTCTTCGCGCATGTCACCCTGACCCGGTCCGAGAGGTCCCAGATCGCCGCACTCGTGACCGAGATGCTGGAGGAGAACAGCGGCTGACCCTTCGGGTGAGCCGGTCGGCGCCGCCCCGCAAAGGCCGAGAGCCTAGCGGGGCGGCGTCGTCGTACGGGGGCGTTCGGCGAAATCTCCGGGCCCAAACCAGATGTGACCTTTAACACGCAGCACAGAATTGCCTCGCGGCGCCGGGTTACGGCAGAGTCTCAATCCTGTCAGGCCCCGCATACGACACGGCTGTACCCCCAGCGGTACGGCACCACAGCAGGACTCATCAACTCCATAACGCCGTCGTATGCCGCCCGAGCACCAAGCGGCGCTTCCGTCAAGGGAGTCGTCCACCGGGCCCGCGCCTCCGTGACCCCGTAGTTGGGAGGCCAGCGCCAGGGGCACGATTGCGTCCGCCAGGGTCACCGAGGCGGGCGATGCTGGAAGGAAACCGTGTGAGCCGGATCTCGGTCCGGGGATTCGCAGTGGCCTCGGCCACGGCGGTCACCGCTGTCGGAAGCGTCGTCGGCGTTGCGTCGGGCAGTGTCGCCCAGAGCAACGACGCGGAGGCGACGGCGAGTGACGCGACCCTGCTCGCGGACATACCCGTCGGTGAACAGGCCCAGGTGCAGACCGCCTCCCTGACGCAGCAGGCCAACTTCCAGGCCATCGCGGCGGACGAGTCCGCCAAGAAGGACGCGGAGGAAGCGGCCCGCAAGGCCGCCGCCGAGACCGCCGTCGCGAAGAAGGAAGCGGCGGAGAAAGCCGAGAAGGCGGCGAAGGCGCGCGAGGAGGCCAAGCTCAAGGCCAGCCGCAGCGCCGGTGACTTCCCCGTCCAGAGCTCCTACACGGTCGCCCAGATCCAGGCGATGGCCCGCTCCATGGTGCCCAGCGGGCAGTTCCAGTGCTTCAGCAACATCGTGGACCACGAGTCCAGCTGGAACTACCACGCGGTGAACCCCTCCTCCGGCGCCTACGGCCTCTTCCAGGCGCTGCCCGCCGGCAAGTACGCGAGCGCCGGAGCGGACTGGCAGAGCAACCCGGCCACCCAGATCAAGTGGGGGCTGAACTACATGAACAGCCGCTACGGCAGCCCCTGCGACGCCTGGTCCTTCTGGCAGGCCAACCACTGGTACTAGGCCCTCGCGGCATCCGCCCGGTTCCCGGGCCCGCTCAACCCTCCGCAGCCCCTCCCCGTCCTAGGGTGAGGGGCTGCGGCCCTGTACGGTCGTACACCGACGACTCCTGGGGGGAGCGGTGGGGAGAGACGGGGGAAAGGGACGGATCATGTCGCGAGTGCCAGGGTGGCTCGGCCGGCTCGGAGCCGGGCTGACGCGGATGGGCAGGCAACTCGACGAGCGCCGCGCCGAGGTCGAACGGGAACACGCCGAACCGGAGCCGCCCCCGCCGCCCGCCGACCCCCGGCCCACCGTGGTGCTGCCCCCCGTTCCCCGCCCCGACCCGGCCCAGGCGGTGCCCTGGGGCGTCCGGGTGGCCGCCGAGGCCGGCTGGCGGCTGCTGGTGCTCGCGGGCACCGTCTGGGTGCTGATGCGGATCATCAGCGCCGTACAGCTGGTGGTGCTCGCCTTCGTGGTCGCGCTGCTGCTGACCGCCCTGCTGGAGCCCACCGTGACCCGGCTGCGGCGGCGCGGGGTGCCGCGGGGGCTGGCGACCGCGTTCACCGCGTTCCTCGGGTTCGTCGTCATCGGACTGCTCGGCTGGTTCGTGACCTGGCAGGTCATGGAGAACATCGACGACCTCTCCGACCAGGTCCAGGACGGCATCGACGACCTGCGCCGCTGGCTGCTCGACAGCCCCCTCCACGTCACCGACAAGCAGATCAACGGCATCGCCAAGAACCTGCGGGAGGCGATCGGGGCCAACACCGACCAGATCACCTCGGCCGGGCTGGAGGGCGTCCAGGTCGTCGTCGAGGCCCTGACCGGCATCCTGCTGGCCTTCTTCTCGACCCTCTTCCTGCTCTACGACGGCAAGCGCATCTGGGAGTGGTCCCTGAAGCTGGTCCCCGCCGCCGCGCGCCCGGGCGTCGCCGGCGCCGGTCCGCGCGCCTGGGCCACGCTCACCGCGTACGTACGCGGCACGGTCATCGTCGCCCTCATCGACGCCGTGTTCATCGGTATCGGCATCTACTTCCTCGATGTGCCGATGGCCGTCCCGCTCGCCGTGTTCATCTTCCTGTTCTCCTTCATCCCGCTGGTCGGCGCCGTCGCCTCGGGCGCGCTGGCGGTGGTGGTGGCGCTGGTGACGCAGGGCGTGTTCACCGCCGTGATGACGCTGGCGGTGGTGCTGGCGGTGCAGCAGATCGAGGGGCACATCCTGCAGCCGTTCATCCTCGGCCGCGCGGTGCGGGTGCATCCGCTGGCGGTGGTGCTCACGGTCGCCACGGGCGGCATGGTGGCCGGCATCGGCGGCGCGGTGGTGGCGGTGCCGCTGGTCGCGGTCACCAACACGGTGGTCGGCTATCTGGCGGCGTACGCCCGGGAACGCGCCCACGAGGAGCACGCGGTGCTCGCCGGTACCGCCGAGCTGTCCCCGGCCGCGGCGCTCGGCGGCGAGGCCGGTCAGCCCGGTCAGCCCGGTGAGGCCGAACGTGCCGGTCAGGCCGGTCAGGCCGGTCAGGCCGGTCCGGCCGGTCGGAGCGGCGCGGCCCCCGGCGAGGCGCCCGGAAACGCGGAGAACCCCGCCCACGAGGAGTGAGCGGGGTCCGCGGAGCGAAGGGCGACTACTCGACCTCGGCCAGCACGGCGTCGGCCTCCAGCGTGGCGCCCACCGCCTGGATCACCGAGGCGATCTTGAACGCCTCCTGGATCACCTCACGGTCGACACCGGCCTTGCGCAGCACCTGCTCGTGCGAGTCCAGGCACATGCCGCAGCCGTTGATCGCGGACACCGCGAACGACCACAGCTCGAAGTCGACCTTGTCGACGCCGGGGTTGCCGATGACGTTCATCCGCAGACCGGCGCGCAGGGTGCCGTACTCGTGGTCCGACAGCAGGTGCCGGGTGCGGTAGAAGACGTTGTTCATCGCCATGACCGCGGCGGCCGACTTGGCGGCCGTGTACGCCTCCGGCTTCAGGTTCGCCTTGGCCTCCGGCGCCAGCTCGCGCAGGACGAGAGGGGAGCGCGAGGCGATCGCGGTCGCCAGCACCGTGCCCCACAGCTGCTGCGCGGGCAGGTCGGAGTTGCCGATGACCGAGCCCAGGTTGAGCTTGAGGTCCTTGGCGTAGTCCGGTACGCGGGACTTCAGCGAGTCGAGGGACATGACTCACTCACCGGCCAGCAGCTTGACCGGGTCGAGGGTGTCCTCGCCCTTGGTCCAGTTGCACGGGCACAGCTCGTCGGTCTGCAGGGCGTCCAGGACCCGCAGGACCTCCTTGGGGTTACGGCCCACGGAGCCGGCGGTCACCATGGTGAACTGGATCTCGTTGTTCGGGTCGACGATGAAGACGGCGCGCTGCGCGAAGCCGTCCTCGCCCTCGATGCCGAGCGCGCGCATCAGCTCGTGCCGGGAGTCGGCCAGCATCGGGAAGGGCAGGTCACGCAGGTCGTCGTGGTCCTTGCGCCAGGCGTGGTGGACGAACTCCGAGTCACCGGAGAAGCCGAGGATCTGGGCGTCCCGGTCGGCGAACTCCTCGTTCAGCTTGCCGAAGGCCGCGATCTCGGTCGGGCACACGAAGGTGAAGTCCTTGGGCCACGCGAAGACGACCTTCCACTTGCCCTCGTAGGTCTTGTGGTCGATCTGCTCGAACTCCTTGCCCTTCTCCAGCGAGACGCAGGCGGTCAGTTCGAACTCGGGGAACTTGTCACCGACAGTGAGCACTAGCTCTCCTTGCAGCGAAGAAGCATCCGGATAGCGGACGCTTCCCATGGGTTGGACACCGCTGATCGTGACACAGGGCGGATTGATCCAGGAAATAGCTACACTCGGTCGAGTTGATCGGAGGTAGTTATCAGTGACCGTTGGTAGTACGAACGCCGGTAAGAAGCGCCCGCCCAGTCTCGCCCAGCTCCGCGCCTTCGCCGCCGTCGCCGAGCACCTCCACTTCCGCGACGCCGCCGCGGCCATCGGCATGAGTCAGCCCGCCCTGTCCGGCGCGGTCTCCGCGCTGGAGGAGGCCCTCGGGGTGACCCTCCTCGAACGTACGACCCGCAAGGTGCTGCTCTCGCCCGCCGGTGAGCGGCTCGCCGTGCGCGCCAAGGCGGTGCTGGACGAGGTCGGCAGACTCCTGGAGGAAGCGGAGGCGGTACGGGCGCCCTTCACCGGGGCCCTGCGGCTCGGCGTGATCCCGACCGTCGCGCCGTACCTGCTGCCCACCGTGCTGCGCCTGGTACACGAACGCTATCCGCATCTCGACCTCCAGGTGCACGAGGAGCAGACCGCCAGCCTCCTCGACGGGCTGCACACCGGCCGCCTCGACCTGCTGCTGCTCGCGGTCCCCCTGGGTGTGCCCGGGGTTACCGAACTTCCGCTGTTCGACGAGGACTTCGTGCTGCTCACGCCTCTCGATCACTGGCTCGGCGGCCGGGAGGGCATCCCCCGGGAGGCGCTCAAGGAACTCGATCTCCTCCTTCTCGACGAAGGGCACTGCCTGCGCGACCAGGCGCTCGACATCTGCCGGGAGGCGGGGCAGGGGTTCAAGGGGGCGGGGCGAAGCCCCTCGGGGGAGGGCGGCGGTGGGAGACGGGTGGGCGCGCCGGTGACGACTACCGCCGCCGGGCTGTCCACGCTGGTGCAGTTGGTGGCCGGGGGGCTCGGCTGCACGCTGCTGCCGCGTACCGCGCTGCGGCTGGAGACCGCGCGCAGCAGCCAGTTGCTGACCGGCTCCTTCGCCGAGCCCGCGCCCACCCGCCGGATCGCCCTCGCGATGCGCGCCGGGGCCGCGCGGGAGGCTGAGTACGCGGAACTCGCCGACGCGTTGCGCGAGGCGCTGCGGCCGCTGCCCGTACGGGTGCTCGACAGCGACGCCTGAAGTCCCCCAGTCGTTCAAATGGGCGTCGAACAAAGCCCATGTGAACATCACAGAAGTCCAAGTTCCGCCAACTCGGGGCAGGGTGGGACGTAAACCGCTTTCGTCCCCCACACGGCTGATACACATACCCCCCTCAGAGCTACACGTCAGGCGCGTGTGCGAAGGGCCAAGGGGAGTGATGTCGGGGTTGGCAGCCGCACTGGGCGCGTGCGGGCGTGACGGGTTCACCGGGGTACTGCGGGTGTCCGGCGCACCCGGCGGCGTCTTCCACCTGCGCGGCGGGCTCGTCGTCGCCGTCGAGTCGCCGGGTGCGCCCGGGGCGGACGCGCTGCTGCTGCGGTCCGGGCGGATCCAGGGCGAGGAGTGGGCCGGGCTGGTGCGCGAGGCGGGCGGGGCCCGCTGGCCGGCCGACGGGATCGTCACCCACGGGTACGCGGGGGCGGCGCAGCTGCGGGTGGTGTGCGCGATGGCGCTGCGGGACGCCGTGTTCGCGGTCGTCGCCGGCCGGGTCGACGCACTCGAACGCGGGCCCGCGGCCGGTCCGCCGCCCGCCGCCGTCCCCGTCGGGGAACCGCCCCAGCGGCTGCTGCAGGAGGCCGGGCGCCGGCTCGCTGCCCTGGCCGCGCTGCCCTGTCCGGTACGGCCGGACCGGGAGCGCCCGGTGCCCGCGCCGCTGTCGTACACCGGGGAGTGCCTCAGCGCCGAGCGGCGTGAGCTGCTCGCCCACGCGGATGGGCGGCGTACCGCCCGTGACCTGGCGTTCCGCACCGGGCGCGGGGTGTACGCGGTCACCGTGGAGGTGGCCCGGATGCTCGGCGAGGGCCTGCTGGAGTGCCTGGAGAACCCCTGGCCGATCCCCGTCCACCTCCCGGCCGGCAAGGACCTCTCCGTGCGCCGACCGGCCCCCGCCGCTCGCCCCGGCACCGGTCCGGCTCCGGCGACCCGTTCCTCCGGCGTCGCGGTGGACGGTTCTTCCGACGGTGCGGTGGACGTTTCTTCCGCCGGTGCGGCTGCCGAGGACGGGGCCCGGGGTGCGGCCCGGGGCCCGTTCAGGGGCGAGGGCGGGGCCGTGGGGGAGGGGGACGGTGTGGGCTTCGGCGGTGCGGTCGCCGGGCGTGGCACTCGGGGTGAGTCCCCCTGCGGAGGCGGAACCGTCGGCGGTGCGGTCGTCGGCGGTGCGGCCTCGGGCGCGGTGGCCTCCGGACGGGGGACCGGCCGCGAGGACTCCCCGGGGCGCGGTCACCGCAGCCGGGCAGATTCCCGTGGGACCGGCCCGGCCGGTGCGGCGGGTGGCGGCGGGAGCGAGCGGCTCGTGCTCGGAATGGATGCCGGCGTGGCACCGCCGGGGGACGGGCTCTCCGGGGTGCCGGTGGCGGCCCGGTCGGCTCCCGCGCCGGGGCGCCCCTTCGATCCACCGCCCCCCGTGCTACCGGCGCCCGCCACCCGGTCGGCTTTCCCCGCCCCCGCATACGAACCCGCACCCGCACCCGCGCAGGCCGCCGCGCTGGAACCCGCGCCGTCCCGGCGCCCGCCCGCCGACCGACCGGCACCCCCGCCGCCCCCGCTCGCGCCCGGCGCTCCGCCAACGCCCGCCCTGCCCCCGCCCGGCGCCCCGCCGACCCCCACACCGCCCGCGCCCGGCGCCCCACCCCCGCCCGGCACACCGCCCGCGCCCCCGTGCGGCGGCACGCCGCCCGAGTCTCCGTGCGGCGCCGGCGGGGCGGAGGCGACGGAGCAAGAGTCTTTGCCGGTGTCCCCCAGAGGACCGGGCGGGCCCTTCGAACCTCCCGAGCTGCCCCGGCGCAGGCCGTTCTTCCGGCTGCGGGCGGGGGCGGGGCCGAGTGACGTATCCGCTGATGAACACAGGAAATAGGAGAGTTGCAGCCATGGACCACCAAGCCCTCGCGCGGGAGATGCGCGGTCTGCGCGAGCAGGTGACCGGGATCACCGACACCGCCGTCGCGGCGGCGGACGGACTGCTCATCGCCGCCGACACCGCCGACTCCATCGACCCGGAGGGCCTCGCCGCCCTCGCCGCGGCCGGACTCGGACTCGCCCGCCGCACCGCCGCGGCCACCGACCGCGGCGCCCTGCACCGGACGGTCACCTACGGCAGCCACGGCTGCGCCGCCTTCTACGCGCTCGGCGACACCGCGCTGATGGTCGTACTCGGCGACGAGGGCCTGGACCTCGACCGGCTGCACACCGCAAGCCTGCCCGCACTGGACCGCATCGGCGCGATCCTGACGACCCCCCAAGGAGTCTGAACCATGGCCACGAAACGGATGACTACGAGCTTTTCCGACCAGGTGATGGGCCTGGTCAAGTCCCTGCGCTCGGAAGCCCCGGACTGCGTCGCCGCCGGCGTGGTCGACATGGCCACCGGGATGCTGCTCTCGTACGAGACCGTCGACAACCACCCGCCGGAGGTGCTGGACCTGCTGGCGGGCGCCACCCTCGACCTGTTCCAGGGCCGCACGGTGGTGATGATCGAGGACGTCTTCAAGGAGCGCCGCGGGATCAGCAACGACACCCACTTCTTCCAGGAGATCCTGGTCAACAGCGAGAACCTCACCCACCTGTTCCTGCGCCTGACGGAGCAGCAGGACGTGGTGGCGGTCGTCGTCTGCCGCAAGTCGGTGAACGTGGGCATGCTGTTCGCCCAGGCGCGGCGGGTGGTGAAGGAGTACAGCCTGTAGACGCGGACCGGGCCCCCTCCCCGCCGGTCGGTTCCGGCGGGGAGGGGGCCCGGTGTCCGGTGGCCCGGGTCCTACTCGGTGCGCAGCCCGTCCGGCCGGAGCAGCCGCAGCAGCGGCGGCAGGCTGAACAGCGTCACCCCGAGCACGACCCCCGCGCCGATCCCGGTCATCGACACCACGCTCCACCAGTCGAGGATCACCGGCGTGTCCGTCATGCCCAGCAGCAGCGCGCCCAGCGCCACCCCCACGAGCGAGGCGAGCAGCAGGCCGAGCGCGATCGGGATCGCCGTCTGCCACAGCACCGACAGGCCCAGGGTCCGGCGCCGGGTGCCGAAGGCGACCAGGGACGACAGCAGCTTGCGCCGCTCCCGCAGCTGCTCCAGCTGGGACACCAGCAGGCTCGCGCCGATCAGCGTCAGCACACACGAGGCGCCGACCAGCAGCCCCGTACGGATGGAGGCGAACCGGTTGGACTCCTGGGTCGCCGACCACACCGACTGCGAGCTCATCGGGTTGACCTGCGCGGCCGTGTTGCGCGCGTACTCGAACGCGTCGGGCACGGACTCGTCGATCGACAGGTACAGCTGTCCGCTGACCGCCTCGGAGACGTCGTCCGGCAGGGCGGACGGGGTGAGCAGGAACCCGCCGCGCCGGATGCCGTTCATGTCGGCTGCGGACTGCGCGTGCTTGACGTTCGCCGGCACCTTCCAGGTGAGGTCCGGGCCGTTCTCGTCGTCGGGGCTGAAGTGCAGGGTGGCCCCCGCCTTCGCCATCTGCGGGCCGTCCGTGTCGTACTCGGCGCCGTCCAGGACGAACACGTCGCCGTCCCGGCACGACGGGAGCTTCGCCAGCTCCCGCAGGTCCGCGCAGGTGCCCACGGAGAGCGGGGCGCTGAGTTCCGTGCCCTCGCCCGTCCAGGCGGTGTTGGCGACGTATCCCTCGGACAGGCTGATGACCCGCCGCACGCCCCGGGTGTCGGCGAACCGGTCCGCGGCCTCGGACAGCGCCATGCTCTTCGGCACCTGTACGTCCATCTGGGTCCGCGAGACGTCCTTGCCGGTGTTCTTGGTGTAGTCGCCCTCGACGCCGGCGAACAGCATCTGCAGGGCGACCGCGCCGGCGACGGCCACCGCGATGCCGTTGACCATCCGGGCCGCCGTGCCGCTGCTCAACTGCAGTCGCCGTACCGCGAGTTGCCACGACAGGGCGCCCGCGCCGAGCCGGGCGACGACGGTCTCCACCAGCCAGGGCAGCAGCGCGGTCACCCCGACGAGCAGCAGCAGGACACCGCTCACCACCTGGTACTCGTTGAAGTTCCCGTTCTCGCGGCCCTGGCCGAGCATCGGCGCGAGCAGGCCGAGGCCCGCCAGCGGCAGCAGCAGCCGCCACCACAGCCGGCGCCGCGTCGGCTTGGCCGTGCGCACCACGCCGAGCGGTTCGATCACCACGCCGCGCAGCGCGAGCAGCGTGACCAGCACGGCGGCCGCCGGGACGGCGACGGCGACCAGCACGGCCAGCGCCGGCGAGGGGTTGAGATAGCTGGGGAACACGCTGATCCCGAACACCTCGACGGAGCCCGCCACCTGACGGCCGAGCAGGAAGAAGCCGAGGCCGACGACCAGCCCGAGCAGCGCCCCGGCGAGCGCCTCGCCGGCCGCGATCCGCCGGGTCATCCGCCCGTCGGAGCCCACCAGCCGCAGCGCCGCCAGCCGGCGGTCGCGCCGCTCGCCGCCGATCCGTACCGCGGCCGCGACGAACACCGCGACCGGCATCAGCAGCACGACCAGCACGACCAGGTTGAGCAGCACCAGCACCGGGTCGGTGCGCTCCTCGGACGGCTGCGCCTCGCCGAACCGGTTCAGCCGCACCACCCAGGCGCCGCCGGCCCGCTCCTCCAGCTTCTCGCCGCCCGCGTAGTAGGCCAGCTCCCGCGAGCCGACCAGCCCGGCCTCCTTGATCGTGCCGGTGATCCGGTACGGCAGCCGCTCCCGCAGCAGCCGGGCCCCGTCGGACTCCAGCAGCTCCTTGAGCGCGGGGGAGACGACCATCTCGTCCGCGGCCGGGAACGCGTCGACGCCCGGCGGCAGCGGGGCCCGCGGCCCCATGGGCTCCAGCAGCCGCCCCCGTATGTCCTTGTTGCGGAACGAGGTGTCGGTGTGGGCCACGACGACCGTGTCGTCGGTGCGGGAGACGGTCTCGCCGGAGCCGAAGTCCATCCGGGCCTGTTCGCGGTCGTGCCGGACCGACAGCGCGGTGGGCAGCGCGGTCGACAGCAGCAGCAGCGCCACACCGAGTCCCACGCCGACGGCGGTCAGCGTCAGCCGGACCCAGCCCTCGCGCCCGCCGGAGACCGCGAACCGCAGGCCCAGGCGGAGGTCGCGGCCCCATGCGCGCGGGTTCATACGGCCCGCTCCATGTCCCGCGACCTGCCGTCCCGTACGACGATCTCGCGGTCGGAGTAGGCCGCCACCCGGGCCTCGTGGGTGACCAGGACGACGGCCGCGTTGGTGGTGCGGGCCGCGTCGGTGAGGAGTTCCATGACGCGTTCGCCGTTGAGCGAGTCGAGCGCGCCGGTGGGCTCGTCCGCGAACACCACGCGGGGGCTGGTGACCAGCGCCCGCGCGACCGCGACCCGCTGGCCCTGGCCGCCGGAGACCTCGCCGGGCCGCTTCCGGCTGAGGTCGTCGACCTCCAGCCGCTCCATCCAGGTGAGCGCGGTGCGCTCGGCGGCCTTGCGTGAAGTGCCGTTCAGCCGCAGCGGCAGGGCGACGTTCTCCACGCAGGTCAGTTCGGGCACCAGCTGCCCGAACTGGAAGACGAACCCGAACTCGCTGCGCCGCAGCGAGCTGCGCTCGGCGTCGCTCATCGTGGCCATCTCGCGTCCGTCGTACATGATCGACCCGGAGTCGGGTGTCACGATGCCGGCGAGGCAGTGCAGCAGCGTCGACTTGCCCGAGCCGGAGGGGCCCATGACGGCGACGACCTCGCCGGGGTGGATGGAGAACCCGGCGCCGTCCAGGGCGAGCGTCGGACCGTAGGCCTTGCGCAGATCCTGCGCCGTGAGCAGGGAACCGGCGGGAGCTATCACTGGGCCGTCACCGCCTCGCGGAGCCGGTCGAGCCTGGCGGCGGTCAGCTCCAGCCAGCGCAGGTCGGCCTCCAGGTGGAACAGGGCGTGGTCGCAGATCAGCTGGTCGGCGAGGTCGCCCTTGCGCTTGCGGTCGGTCAGGATCCGCATGCTGCGCAGGTGCTCCGAGCGCTGGGTGTCGAGGATGTCGGCGGCGTCGCGGTGGGTGAGCAGGGCGAGGACGACCTTGGTGTACAGGGTCGACTGCAGGTACGGCTCGGGCTGCTCCGGCGTGGCGAGCCACCGTTCGACGTCGGTGATCCCGGCGTCGGTGATCGCGTACCGCTTGCGCTCGGGCCCGCCGCCCGGCTCGATGCCCTCGACCTCGACGAGGCCGTGCTTCAGCAGCCGGGACATCGTCGAGTAGACCTGGCCGTAGTGCAGCGGCCGGTCGTGACCGAACTTCGCGTCGAAGGCCCGCTTGAGGTCGTAACCGTGGCGGGGTCCGGACTCCAGGAGTCCGAGAAGGGTGTGACCGATGGACATGGCGAGGACTCTACACAGCGTGTATACCCGGTGCGTATACACCGGGTGTGGACTCCCTCGCGGAGCGTGCGGGCAACCGCTCTCTCAGTCGTGGAGCCGCAGGTCGCAGCCGATTGTCACGGTTCTGACACAGGGGGGCGGCCGCGGCGCGGCAGCGGTCCGGCCCCCCGCGGCAGCCGTCCGGCCTCCGCCAGCGCCTTGCGCAGCAGGAACTCGATCTGCGCGTTGGCCGACCGCAGGTCGTCGGACGCCCAGCGCGCCAGCGCCTCGTACACCGACGGGTCCAGTCGCAGCAGCACCTGCTTGCGCTGCTGCGACCGCCGCCGGGGCGCCGGACCCTCGTCGGAGTCGTTCCCCGGTCGGTCCGTCACTGGTAGAGGGTCCCGGTGTTCAGGACGGGCTGCGGCGCCCGGTCCCCGCACAGTACGACCATCAGGTTGGACACCATCGCCGCCTTCCGTTCCTCGTCCAGTTCCACGATGTCCCGCTCGTTGATCCGGGCGAGCGCCGCCTCGACCATCCCGACCGCCCCGTCGACGATCTCCCGCCGCGCCGCGACCACCGCGCCCGCCTGCTGGCGCTGGAGCATCGCGGAGGCGATCTCGGGAGCGTACGCGAGGTGGGTGAACCGGGACTCGATGATCTGCACACCGGCCGCCTCCACGCGCGCGTGCAGCTCGATCGCGAGCTTCTCGGTGATCTCCTCGGCGTTGCCGCGCAGCGAGAGCCCGTCCTCCTCGTGCGCGTCATAGGGGTACTCGATGGCGATGTGGCGGACGGCGGCCTCGGTCTGGGTGGAGACGAACTCCAGGAAGTCGTCCACCTCGAAGGTGGCCTGCGCGGTGTCCCGCACCTTCCACACCACCACCGCGGCCAGCTCGATCGGGTTGCCGTAGGCGTCGTTGACCTTGAGTACGGCGGTCTCGTGGTTGCGGACCCGGGTGGAGATCTTGGTGCGCGAGGTGAACGGGTTCACCCAGCGCAGCCCGTCCTCGCGGATCGTCCCGCGGTAGCGCCCGAAGAGCTGGACGACCCGCGCCTCGCCCGGTGCCACCATGTTCAGCCCCGACATCGCCAGCAGTGCGCTGAGCCCGGCCAGCACGCCCGGCACGATCAGCGAAGCCTTGACTCCGGCGGCCACGGCCGCGGCGGCGCCGCCGGCTATCAGCCCGATCCCGGCCAGCAGCCCGACGAGCCCGAGCAGCAGGGCGTACCCGCCGCCGATGCTGTGCGCCGGGAACTCCTTCACCCGTGGTTCCGGCATCTCCGGTGCCGTGGGCGTGGCGGTGGCGGCTGAGGCGTCGTGCGTGGGCATGGGTGGGTCCCCCCGTTCGTCGGGCGAGTCGCCGGTCGGGCGCCTCGCTAGCTTGTGCCTATCTAAGTGATATCAGATTACCGTCGCGCGGCAACCCTGTGCCCCTCTCGCACGTCGGTTCCGGTGGACGGCGTGCTGATTCTCACGCCTCCCCCGCCCGGAAAGGCCCGGATCGGGGGCCCTTTGTCATAGAGAGCGGTGTTAGCTTTCTGAGCTGACCTGCCCCCTGGGCACTGGGGTGACTGCCGAGTAGGAAGCGGAGCGAGCGGACTCATGGGACGAGCGGAAGAGAGACGAGCGCGCCAGCGCGGTGGCCGCCGCGCCGCGCCCAGGAACCGCTCGTCGGAGCCCTCGGCGACGGACTCCGCCTCGCCGTCGGTCGCCGAGGGCGGCCGGGCCGCGGCCCGCCGGGCCGCCAGGCGGGGCGGCGGGGCGAAGGGCGCCAAGAGCGACCGGAGCCTCATACGCAGGCTGTTCACCTGGAAGAAGATCCTCGGCACCTTCCTCGGCGTCTGCCTCCTCGGCATCGGCACGTTCATCACGCTGTACCTGATGATCGACATCCCGGAGGTGAACGCCGACGCCCTCAAGCAGAGCAACACCTTCAAGTACAGCGACGGCACGATCCTCGCCCGGGACGGCGAGCTCAACCGCGAGAACGTCGACCTCTCCAAGATCTCCAAGGACGTCCGCAACGCGTTCGTCGCCGCCGAGAACAAGAGCTTCTACGACGACTCCGGCGTCGACCTGAAGGGCACCGCGCGCGGCGTCCTCAACACCCTCACCGGCAAGGGCGCCCAGGGCGGCTCGACGATCACCCAGCAGTACGTCAAGAACTACTACCTCACCCAGGAGCAGACGGTCACCCGCAAGCTCAAGGAGGTGGTCATCTCCCTGAAGCTGGACCGCGAGAAGTCCAAGGAGTACATCCTCGCCGGCTACCTCAACACCAGCTACTACGGCCGCGGCGCCTACGGAATCCAGGCTGCCTCCCAGGCCTACTACCGGGTCGACGCCGACAAGCTGAACGTCGAGCAGGCCGCCTACCTCGCCGCCCTGCTCCAGGCGCCGAGCCAGTACGACTGGGCGGTCGCCGGCGACACCGGCAAGAGACTGGTGCAGCAGCGCTGGAACTACGTCCTGGACAACATGGTCGAGGAGGAGTGGCTCGACAAGTCCGAACGCGACGCCATGAAGTTCCCGATCCCGAAGGACCCCAAGCCCGCGCCCGCCAAGAAGGGCCAGGTCGGCTACCTCGTCGACGCGGCGGAGAGGGAACTGCGGCACCAGCTGGTCGCACAGGGCGTGGCCGAGAACAGCAAGGCGGCCGAGGCCCTGGTCGGCCGGGGCGGCTGGACGATCACCCTCAACATCGACCGGAAGAAGCAGCAGGCGCTGGAGGCGTCCGTCAAGGAGCAGCTCACCAGCAAGCTCGACCCCGACAAGCGCAAGGTCGACGGCGACATCCAGGCGGGCGCCGCCTCGGTCGACCCCAAGACCGGCGCGGTCGTCGCGATGTACGGCGGCGTGGACTACTTCAAGCACTACGTCAACAACGCCACCCGCACCGACTACCAGCCCGCCTCCACATTCAAGCCGGTCATCCTCGCCGCCGCCCTCGACAAGGGCGCCAAGACGCAGGACGGCGACGAGATCACCGCCAACACCCTCTACAGCGGCAAGAGCAAGCGCCCGGTCGTCGGCAGCGACATCGCGTTCGCCCCCGAGAACGAGGACGACGTCAGCTACGGCGACGTCACCGTCCAGGAGGCCATGAACAAGTCCGTGAACTCGGCCTTCGCCCAGATGGGCGTCGACGTCGGCATGGACAAGGTGATGGAGACCGCCGCCGACCTGGGCATGGACCCCAAGGACCTGAAGGCGGTGCCCGCCCAGACCCTGGGCACCATGGGCGCAAGCCCCCTGGAGATGGCCGGCGTCTACGCCACCCTCGACAACCACGGCAAGAAGGTCACCCCGGCGATCCTCAAGGACGTCGAGAACAGCGCCCTGTCGCTGAAACTGCCGGACCCGGTCGGCGACCAGGTCATCAGCCGCGAGGCCGCCGACACCGTCACCTCGGTGCTGACCGGCGTGGTCGACGACGGCACGGCCCGCCGGTCCGTGCGCGACAACCCCGACCGCAAGGGCCAGAAGGTCGCCGGCAAGACCGGTACCTCCGACGACAACAAGTCGGCCTGGTTCTCCGGCTTCACCCCCGACCTGGTCACCTCGGTCGGCCTGTTCGGTGAGGACGCCAAGACCCACGCCCAGGTCAACATGACCGGCGCCACCGGCGAACTCCCCGGCAAGGGCCGCGTCAACGGCGGTGGCCCCCCGGCCCAGATCTGGGCGCAGTACACCTTCGGCGTCTCCACCGAGGTCTCCAAGTTCGACCTGGAGACCGACCAGGGCGCGGCGGTGCGGCCGACGAAGTCGGCTACCCCGTCGCAGTCCCCGTCCTCGACGCCGTCCGAGACGCCCAGCAGCGAGCCCCCGTCGTCCTCGGCACCGCCGTCGTCCTCGGCGCCGCCGTCCCAGACGCCGACCTCGGAGCCGCCGGCCACCTCGGAGGCGCCGACGCCGCCTGATCCGTCGACGGCGCCGCCGACGGGTTCGCAGAGTCCGACCGGTCCGCCCGACGTCTTCAACCCGCAGTCGGGCGGCTGACCCGCCGCAGGGGAGCGGGCCCGCGGCCCGCTCCCCTCACGGCCTGACCAGCTCGAACCACACGACCTTCCCGGTGCTGAGCCGGGTGGCCCCCCACCGCCGGGCCAGCCGGTTCACCAGATACAGCCCGCGCCCACCCTCGTCGGTGGCCCGGGCCTGCCGCAGCCGCGGCAGCTGCGGCACGTCGTCGCCGACCTCGCACCGCAGCACGTCGGTCCGCAGCAGCCGCAAGGTCACCGGCCGCGACGCGTACCGCACCGCGTTGGTGACCACCTCGCTCACCAGCAGCTCCACCGAGTCGCTCAGCTCCTCCAGACCCCACCGGTCCAGCGCCCGCCGGGCCAGCCGCCGGGCCTGGCCCGGCGCGGAGACCTCCGGGTCCAGCACCCAGTACGCGACGTCGCTCGGCGCGATCCCGTCGAACCGCGCCGCGAGCAGCGCGATGTCGTCGTCCCGGTCGCCGGGCCCGAGCATGTCGAGGACCTCGTCGCACAGCGCCTCCAGCGGCGGCGGATGGTCCGGCCCGGTCAGCCGCGCGGTCGCCGCCAGCTTCTCCCGCAACTGCTCTATGCCGGTCGCCACGTCCCGCAGCCGGGACTCCACCAGACCGTCGGTGTACAGCAGCAGCGTGCCGCCGGCCGGTGCGTCCAGCTCCACGGCTTCGAAGTCCACCCCGCCGACGCCGATCGGCGCCCCCGGCGGCACCCGCAGCACCTCGGCCCGGCCGCCCAGGTGCAGCAGCACGGGCGGCGGGTGGCCGGCGTTGGCGATGGTGATGCGGTGCGCCACCGGGTCGTAGACGGCGTAGAGGCAGGTCGCCATGCGGTCCGTGCCGAGCCGCTGCGCCTGCTCGTCGAGGTGGTGCAGCACCTCCTGCGGCGGCAGGTCCAGCCCGGCCAGGGTCTGCGCGGTGGTCCGCAGCTGACCCATGATCGCGGCCGACGTCATGGAGTGCCCCATCACGTCCCCCACGACCAGCGCCACCCGGCTGCCGGGCAGCGGGATCGCGTCGTACCAGTCACCGCCGACCCGCGCCGTCTCGGCGGCCGGCAGGTAGCGCGACGCCAGCCGTACGCCCGTGGGCCGCGGCAGCGTCTCCGGCAGCATGGTGCGCTGCAGCTCGTCGGCGATGTACGCCTCACGGTCGTACAGCACCGCCTTGTCGATGCCGAGCGCGCTGTGCGTGGCCAGCTGGGCGGCCACCAGCAGGTCGTCGCCCTCGAACGCCATGCGCTCCGGGCCCCGGATGAACACCGCGGCCCCGATCACCCGGCGCCGCCCGCGCAGCGGCGCGAGGATCGCGCGCTGGCCGCACGGCACGACCGACTCGCCCTCGTCGCCGAGGAGTTCCGGCAGCGCGGCGCGGGCCGCCGGGGCGTCCGCGAACACCGGCCGCACCCCGCGCAGCACCTCCGCGAGCGCCCCGCCGGGCCGTACCTCGCACAGCTCGGCGATCGCCGCCGACAGCTCGGACAGCTCCGGCGCCTCCGGCGGCGCCACGGGCTGCGCCCAGCCGGCCTCGGTGTCCCGCTCCTGCGGTATCCGGTCGGTACGCCGCAGCCGCAGCACCACCGGCCCCAACGGCCGCTCGTCGCCGACCGGAAGGGGATCGCGCAGGTAGACGAGGATCGCGTCGGAGAAGGTCGGCACGGTCGCCCGGCACAGCCCCATCACGATCTCGTCCAGGTCCAGGCCCCGGGCGATCCGCCGGGTCGCCGCGCCCACGAACCGCAGCCGGTCCCCGTCCCGCCGCATCGGCGTGGGCCGGCCCGGCGACACCGGCTGACCGGTGCGCCGCTCCGGCCCCGCCCCGCGCTCGTCGGCGCCGGGCTGCACGGGGATGGTCTCGGGGGCCGGGCGCGGCCGGTGGCTGTCCGGCTCGGCCGCCGACGGCTGGGAGTGCTCCGGGTCGGAACCGGCCGGTAAGGCCGCGGCCGCCGCGGGCGCCTGGGTACGCAGGAGCGCCCCGCGGGGGTCCGTGGGGTCGACGCCCTGAGGGCGCTCGAAGGATGTCGGGTGCTCCGTCACGCGTGTCGAATCCATCCGTCCGGGGCGGTGGGCCCTGCCGTCACGTTCCCGCGTGCCACGCGACGCCTGGCCCGCGCCTCTGCGGCGTTGTCGTCGGTCCCCGGTTTCCCCGCGCCCGGCTTCGCTCGATCGGGGGCAGCCCCATCGCGTCGACTCCTTCCTGCGCCGTACGGCCGCACGCCGTCCCACGCCCGGTTCCGCGTGCGCGGGCGGCACCGCCGCCCGCGTGCCCCGCCCGGCGGGCGGACGACGGGAAGGTGACGGCGAGGTCCCGGTGCGGCTTTGCCCGCCGAAGTGCCGATACCCGCAATACGTGTCCCGGGAACGGATTTCCGGAGTGGTCGGAGGATGTTCCCGTGCCACCGGTGGTCCGCGCGCGGACCGGACCGGTCGTGTCCTCGTACCCCTCGCTCACGTCCTGCCGCCCCTCGGTGACGTTCGGTCAGACCCGGCGCCTGCTCCCGGAGTTGCCTCGGTGCGCCCGTGCGGAGGACGATCCTACGTTTCCTGCACCGGGGCGCATCAAGGGTCTCATGAGGACATGCGCGCGGGCGTACGGTCCCAGTCCTCGGGCAGCGAGGGAACCCCCCAGGACGGATCCGGACGCCAGTTCTCCCAGTTGTCCGAGAACGGCGGCCCCCAGGAGCGGATCGCCTCCACCGCCCGCAGCCCCGCCCGGCGCACCCGCTCGGCGAGGCCGGCGTCCATCAGCCCGTCCCGCTGGGCCTGCGCGAACTCGTCCTCGTCCCGCCAGTGCCAACTGCGGTCCGAGTGCACGGAGATGTCCAGGAAGTGGTCCTCTGAGTCCACCCCGCCCGCCCAGCGGACGAGCGGCTCCTCCAGGTTGACGTACCAGTTCTTGAACCGCCAGCCCGGCTCCCAGAACAGCCACACCGACCACGGCTCGCCCGGCCGGGCCAGCTTCAGCACCCCGGTGCCGAACCAGTGGTCCAGCTGCACGGAGCGCGGCTTGGTGTAGCGGGTGGCGAGGGGCTCCTGGTGCAGCGGGGTGCCGTCCGCGAGGACCGGCTTCACGCACTGGGTGCCCGGCGCCATCCACACCGCCAGCACGTCCTCGTCGTCGCGTACGACGGTGACGGGGCGGGCGATGTGGAAGCGCGGGCCGGCGTTCTCCCGGTAGCGCCACAGGATGTGACTCCCCGGCGCCCAGTAACCCGCCGGTCCGCTCGACCGCGCTTCCCCCGTCACCGCTCCACCGTCTGCCATGCACAGATATTAGGTGCCCACTCCATCCGACGCTGCGGTGTCCGTCACGGTTCACACGGCGGGCACCGCCGGTTACGGGCGCGTCATCCGCAGCACGTCCAGCGCCTCGTCGAGCTGTTCCGCGGTGAGGTCGCCGCGCTCCACGTAGCCGCCCTCCAGGACGGCCTCGCGGATGGTCTTCCGCTCGGCCAGCGCCTTCTTGGCGACCTTCGCGGCCTCCTCGTACCCGATGTACTTGTTGAGCGGCGTCACCACGGACGGCGACGACTCGGCGTACTCCAGGGCGCGTTCGCGGTGGGCGACGATGCCGTCGACGGTGCGGTCGGCGAGCAGCCGGGAGGCGTTGGCGAGCAGCCGGACCGACTCCAGGACGTTCTTGGCGATCACCGGCAGCATCACGTTCAGCTCGAAGTTGCCGGCCGCACCCGCCGTGGTGACCGTCGTGTCGTTGCCGATGACCTGCGCGGCGACCATCAGCACCGCCTCGGGGATCACCGGGTTGACCTTGCCCGGCATGATCGACGACCCGGGCTGCAGATCGGGCAGGCTGATCTCGGCGAGCCCGGTGCGCGGCCCGGAGGACATCCAGCGCAGATCGTTGGCGATCTTGGTGAGGCCGACCGCGACGGTCCGCAGCTGCCCGCTGGTCTCCACGATGCCGTCCCGGGCGCCCTGCGCCTCGAAGTGGTCGCGTGCCTCGGTCAGCGGCAGCCCGGTGACCCGGGCCACCTCCGCGATCACGGCGGCGGCGAAGCCGGGCGGGGTGTTGATCCCGGTGCCGACGGCGGTGCCGCCCAGCGGCAGCTCGGCCAGCCGGGGCAGGGACGCGGTCAGCCGCTCGATCCCGTACCGCACCTGGGCCGCGTACCCGCCGAACTCCTGGCCCAGCGTCACCGGGGTGGCGTCCATCAGGTGCGTACGGCCCGACTTCACCACGTCGGCGAACTCCGCCGCCTTGCGCTCCAGCGCGGCGGCCAGGTGGTCCAGGGCCGGGATCAGATCGCGGGTGACGGCGGCGGTGGCGGCGATGTGGATGGAGGACGGGAACACGTCGTTGGACGACTGCGAGGCGTTGACGTGGTCGTTGGGGTGCACCTGACGGCCCAGCCGCTCGCTCGCCAGGGTGGCGAGGACCTCGTTGGTGTTCATGTTCGACGAGGTCCCGGAGCCGGTCTGGAACACGTCGACCGGGAAGTGCTCGTCCCAGGCGCCCCCGGCGACCTCGTCGGCCGCCTCCCGGATCGCCTCCGCGACCTCCTCGTCGAGCACTCCCAGCTCCGCGTTCACCTTCGCCGCCGCGCCCTTGATCCGGGCCAGGGCCTCGATGTGGGCCCGTTCGATGCGCTGCCCCGAGACGGGGAAGTTCTCGATCGCGCGCTGGGTCTGCGCCCGCCACTTGGCGTGCGCCGGGACCCGGACCTCGCCCATCGAGTCGTGCTCGACGCGGTAGCTCTGCTCTTCGTCGGCCACTGCCGATCACCTCCACGAGTCACAGCATCCGGAACGTGACAACTGTTCCCCGTGGAGGCGGACGAAGACGGGCGGAGGTGGACGGGGTGGACGGGGCGGGCGGGTTACGCCTCGGACGTTTCGAGGTGCGCCAGGCGTTCTCCCCGGAGTACGGCGACCCGGATGACGTCGTTGAGCAGGTGCCCCAGGAAGCGCACGCCCTTGCGCAGCTCCTCGACGGTGGCCTCGGGACGTCCGGCGTCCAGCACGGCGCCCGCGCCCTGGTCCAGGGCGGTGGCGACGATGTCCTCCTCGGTGGCGTCGGCGAGGCTGTTGATGAACCCCTTCCCGTGGGGGACGAGGCAAGGCTTGCCCTCGGGGGTGGTCCAGGGGAGGCGGCGGAGGCCGGGGGGAGGGGCGAGGGAGGGTAGGTTGTCGGTCATCGTCGGCGACTCCTTGTCAGTCGTGGACGGCAGGGCCCCAGGACGGCTTGCTCCCGGACTGGGGCCCGTTTGCGTTGTCACAGCCTAACTGCGTCATGCTGCAGTTGTCTGCAGATTAGCGCAGCCTGACCGGGCGTACTCCTGTACGCCGCCGCAGCATGGCCTCATGACCGACGTTGAGGGACTTCCGCTCTACCGCTGGCAGGAGATCGCCGCCGACCTGCGCGAACAAATCCGCACGGGACGGCTCCCGATCGGTGCCAGACTCCCCGGCGAGCGCCTGCTCTGCGAGGAGTACGGCGCGGCGCTGGGCACGATCCGGCGCGCCATCCGGGACCTCAAAGAAGAAGGGCTGGTCGGCGTGCTGCCGGCCAAGGGAACGTACGTCCTGCGCAAGCCCTCCGCGGACGCATAGCGCTCTGGCGCACAGTCGCGCCGGGTCGAGCGGGGTGTGGGGCCCTTAAATGCCGGCACTCTGGCCGAGGCATCCGCCTATGCTCCCCTGGTGCAGCCGCATTCCGACCGCAGCAATCCGTTGACCAGGGCGTTCCCGGCCGAACTCGCAGGTGATGCTCAGGCAGTCCTGGCGGTGATGCCCGATTCCCGGCTCCCGCCGCACGGCTCCTTCTCGGCCGCTGTGGAGGGCAGGCAGGTCGTGATCCCCGAGCGCCTCTACAACGACGAGCCGTCGGCCGGCGCGGTGGCGTCGCTCTCGCCGCGCCAACGGCAGCTTCTGCACTGCCTGTACTCCCGGCACTGCGACGGGATGGTCAGGCAGCGCCACCTGGAGAAGGTCGTGGGTTCCACGGACCCGTGGGTCATCCCCTTCGTCGTGCGGCTGGTCGGCGAGTACGTTCTGGAGATCCTGGTCTCCCTCTGCGATGAACTCCGCGATCTCGCCACGCCCGGTACGTGCGGCCACCTCGCCTACGGGCAGTTCCTCGTGGACAACCCCGCCTTCTTCGCGCGCACCCAACGGCGGGTCGTGAGCTACTGGAACTGCCACTACCGGGGCATGTACGCGAGTTTCCGGGGCTACCCGGGGTGCACTCTCCTCGACCTCCTGCGGTCCGCTGCCTCCGACAGGGCGGGCCGTCCCTGGCCCAGCCTCGCTCCGGCCGGCACCCGGGTGGACGGCTACTGCTAGAGGACCTGCCGCAGCCGCTGCCCTTCCGAGCGGCGAAGAGCCCCCGGCCGGACCGGCCGGGGGCTCCTGCTCTGCGGGAACGGGGGGTCAGCCCAGCCCGGGTCCCCGGACCGGGATCGACGTGAAGGTCGGCGCGGGGGCCGGGTCCTTGAAGAAGTCGTTGCCCTTGTCGTCGACCACGATGAACGCCGGGAAGTCCTCGACCTCGATCTTCCAGACGGCCTCCATGCCGAGCTCCTCGTACTCGACGACCTCGACCTTCTTGATGCAGTCCTGCGCGAGGCGCGCGGCGGGGCCGCCGATCGAGCCGAGGTAGAACCCGCCGTGCGCGGCGCACGCGTCGGTGACCTGCTGCGAGCGGTTGCCCTTGGCCAGCATCACCTTGGAGCCGCCCGCCGCCTGGAACTGCTCGACGTAGGAGTCCATGCGGCCGGCTGTCGTCGGGCCGAAGGAGCCGGAGGCGTAACCCTCGGGGGTCTTCGCGGGGCCCGCGTAGTACACCGGGTGGTCCTTCAGGTACTGCGGCATCTCCTCGCCCGCGTCCAGCCGCTCCTTGATCTTGGCGTGCGCGATGTCGCGGGCCACGACCAGCGGGCCGGTCAGCGAAAGCCGGGTCTTGACCGGGTACTTGGTCAGCTCGGCGAGGATCGTCTCCATGGGCTGGTTGAGGTCGATCCTGACGACGTCCGAGGCGCCGTCCAGGTGCTCGTCGGTCGTGTCCGGCAGGAAGCGCGCCGGGTCGGTCTCCAGCTGCTCCAGGAAGACGCCCTCGGCGGTGATCTTCGCGACGGCCTGGCGGTCGGCGGAGCAGGACACCGCGATGGCGACGGGGCAGGAGGCGCCGTGCCGGGGCAGCCGGACCACACGCACGTCGTGGCAGAAGTACTTGCCGCCGAACTGCGCGCCGATGCCGATCTTCTGGGTCAGCTCGAAGACCTTCTCCTCCAGCTCCTTGTCCCGGAAGCCGTGCCCGAGCGGCGAACCCTCGGCGGGGATCTCGTCCAGGTAGTGCGCGGAGGCGTACTTGGCGGTCTTCAGCGCGTACTCGGCGGACGTGCCGCCGACCACGATCGCCAGGTGGTACGGCGGGCAGGCGGCCGTGCCCAGGGAGCGGATCTTCTCCTCCAGGAACCTCATCATGGACGCCTCGTTGAGGACGGCCTTCGTCTCCTGGTAGAGGAACGACTTGTTGGCCGAGCCGCCGCCCTTGGCCATGAACAGGAACTTGTAGGCGCCGCCGTCGGTCGCGTACAGCTCGATCTGCGCCGGGAGGTTGGAGCCGGTGTTCTTCTCCTCCCACATGGTGAGCGGAGCCATCTGCGAGTAGCGCAGGTTGAGCTTGGTGTAGGCGTCGAAGATGCCCTCGGACAGGGCCTTCTCGTCCTCGCCGCCGGTGAGGACGTTCTGCCCGCGCTTGCCCATGACGATCGCCGTGCCGGTGTCCTGGCACATCGGGAGCACGCCCGCGGCCGCGATGTTCGCGTTCTTCAGCAGGTCCAGGGCGACGAACTTGTCGTTGGCGGACGCCTCGGGGTCGTCGATGATGCGGCGCAGCTGGGCGAGGTGGGCGGGGCGCAGGTAGTGCTGGATGTCGTGGATCGCCTCCTCGGCCAGCTTGCGCAGCGCCTCCGGCTCCACCTTGAGGAAGGTCCGCCCGTCGGCCTCGAAGGTGGAGACACCCTCGGAGGTCACCAGCCGGTAGGGGGTGGTGTCCTCTCCCATGGGGAGCAGATCGGTGTACGCGAACTCAGGCATCTCGCCCATTCCTCACTCACGGCAGACAGCGGCTGGCAGTCATTGGCAGCGCCCACCAGCGTAGAACCTGCCGCTGACAGCTCGTCTGTGAGGTAGGGCTCAGTCGGTCCCGGAGGAGGGGTGTCGCGATCTATCGTGTTTCGCTACGCTGCTGTCGTGGACCTTCAGAAGCAGCCCGCCCCCGCGACCACTCCCCCCGCCTCCGCGGCAACTCCCGCCGCCCCCGCCCCCGCCCCCGCTCCCGCGCCGGCCGCCGAGCTGCGTGCCTCGGACGCCGACCGGGACAGGATCGCCGACATCCTGCGCGAGGCGCTGGCCGAGGGCCGGCTCAGCCCCGAGGAGCACTCCGAACGTGTGACGGGCGCCCTGGCCGCCAAGACGGTCGGTGAACTGGACGTGTTCATACGCGACCTGCCCGCCGCCCACGCCCGCCGCGCCACCACCGCCGGCCCGCCGAGCCGCCCCGCCCCGGGCCCCCTGCCGGCCGGCCCGTACGACAACGTCGTCGCGGTCTTCAGCAGCGCCGCCCGCCGGGGCCGCTGGCGCGCGGGCCGCCGGATCCACGCGTACGCGATCTTCGGCAGTGTCGAGATCGACCTCAGCGAGGCGCTCTTCGAGTACCAGCACATCGTCATCAAGGCGTTCTCGCTCTTCGGCAGTGTGGAGGTGTACGTCCCGGAGAACGTGTCGCTGCGCGGTACCGGCGGCGGTGTCCTCGGCAGCTTCGAGGTGGACACGATGGACGCGCCCGAACCCGACGCGCCCGTGGTCTACCTCGACGGCTGGGCGGTCCTGGGCAGCGTCGAGGGACGGCCGCGCCGCGGCAGGCTGGTGGCGGACATCCTCGACCGGGTGCACCGCAAGGTGGACCGGAGCCTGCGCAGGCATCTGGACCGCTGACGGCCGGGACCGACAACGACCTTGCGGGGCACGGCGGTTGGGAACTCACTGCATAGGCACGCGTACAGCGGGTAGACCTTGCTGCATCGTCTCTCGCTCGCGAAGCCGTCGTCAGGAGTAGACCGTGCTGCAACCGCCGCATTCGTCCCTGCAGGTAGCTGCTGTTCCGGCCCCGCGGGTGCCGGCGCGCGACAGGGACCACGACGCCCCGTGGCACACCGAGGCGGTGTGCCGCCGCGACGAGGCCGGCCTCTTCTTCGCGCCCTCCAAGGAACCGACCGCCGCCCGGCTCTCCCGTGAGGAGGCCGCCAAGCGTGTCTGCGCCCGCTGCCCGGTCATGGTCGAGTGCCGCGAGCACGCCCTGCTGCAGCCCGAGCCCTACGGTGTCTGGGGCGGCCTGACCGCCGCCGAGCGCCGCGTGGTGCTGGCCCGGCGCCGCCGCCGCGAGATGGAACTGAAGAAGGCGGCGCGGACGACCGCGCCGATCGCCAAGGCCGGCTGAGCCCCCGGCACCCGGCGCGCCCGCCGGACCGCGCCCGCAGGCACCCGGGGCGCCCGCCGGACCGCGCCCGCCGGACCCCGTACAGCCGGACCGCGTGCCGCCGGGCGAGGTGCCCGGCCGGGCGCGCACCGCCCGCCGCGTCCCGCCCGCCGCGTCCCGCCGGGCGCATCCGGGCCACTCAGCCGCCGTCCGGCGACGGCCTCCGGTACGCGGAAGAGGTGCCCTCACCGCACTGAGGGCACCTCTTCGTCGTGGAAGGCGGCCGTCGGGCCGCCCTCGGGCTACTTGGCGCGGTCGAAGTCGATCGCGCTGTAGGCCCGGAGCTTGCTCAGACGGTGCTCGGAGTCGATCCGCCGCACCGTCCCCGACTTCGAGCGCATCACGATCGACTCGGTCATCGCGGTCTCCGACCGGTAGCGCACGCCGCGCAGCAGCTCGCCGTCCGTGATCCCGGTGGCGACGAAGAACACGTTCTCCCCGGTCACCAGGTCCTCGGTGGTCAGCACCCGGTCGAGATCGTGCCCGGCGTCGATCGCCCGCTGCCGCTCCTCGTCGTCCTTGGGCCACAGCTTGCCCTGGATCGTGCCGCCGAGGCACTTCACCGCGCAGGCGGAGATGATGCCCTCGGGCGTCCCCCCGATGCCGAGCAGCATGTCGACTCCGGTGCCCTCGCGCAGTGCGTAGATCGAACCGGCGACGTCGCCGTCCGAGATCAGCTTGATGCGGGCGCCGGCCTCGCGGATCTCCTTGATGATCCCCTCGTGGCGGGGCCGGTCCAGGATGACCACGGTGACGTCCTCGGGCGTGGCCCGCTTGGCCTTGGCGACCCGCCGGATGTTCACCGACACGGGCGCGTCGATGTCCACGAAGTCGGCGGCCTCGGGACCGGTCACCAGCTTGTCCATGTAGAACACGGCGGACGGGTCGAACATCGACCCGCGCTCGGCGGCGGCCAGCACCGCGATCGCGTTGGGCATGCCCTTGGCCGTGAGGGTGGTCCCGTCGATCGGGTCGACGGCGATGTCGCACTCGGGGCCGGTCCCGTCACCGACGTGCTCTCCGTTGAAGAGCATCGGCGCCTCGTCCTTCTCGCCCTCGCCGATGACGACCACGCCGTTCATCGAGACGGTGGAGACCAGGGCCCGCATGGCGCGCACCGCGGCGCCGTCGGCGCCGTTCTTGTCACCGCGCCCCACCCAGCGGCCCGCGGCCATCGCCGCGGCCTCGGTCACCCGGACCAGTTCCAGGGCGAGGTTGCGGTCGGGGGCCTCGGAGGGCACATCGAGTTCGGACGGCAGATGATGATTCTCGGTCATCGGAGCGCACCTTTCTGATACGACGACGGCCGGATGAGGGTTGCGCCCCGACTCTATCGTCAGTCCGACAAAATGAGCAGGGGACCCCACGGATGAGCGGACCGGGCACCTGCGACGATAGGGGGCGTGGCAGGTTCGACAGGCAAGCAGAAGACGGTCCGGGACATGATCCTCTCCCTCGGAGTGATCATGATCGCGGCGGCGGTGATCTACGTGTTCGTCCCGCACGACGACAAGGACCCCGACCTCCCGCGCGTCGACTACCGGGTCGAACTGCTCACGGCCCGCCGCGCGGCCTCGTACCCCGTGGCCGCCCCGGAGGGCCTGCCGGACGCCTGGAAGGCCACCTCCGTACGCTTCAGCGGCGCCGACTCCGACAGCTGGCACCTCGGGTTCCACGCCCCGGACGGGGAGTACGTGGGGATCGAGCAGTCGACGACCGGGAAGCGGGCCGAGTTCATCGACGAGGCCAGCCAGGGCGCGCGCGAGACGAAGACCGTCGAGGAGATCGACGGCCGCACCTGGACCCGCTACACCGGCGGCCGCTACGACGCGCTGGTCCTCAAGGGGGACGACGGCTCCACCACGGTGGTGGCCGGCACCGGCTCCTTCGAGCAGCTGACGACGATGGTCAGGGCGCTGAAGATGGCGTGAACCGCAACTGACACGTAAGGGGCCACCGGCATGCCGGTGGCCCCTTCGGGTACGCGTCCGCGAGGTCAGACCGTGGTGACGACCTGGTCGAACGTCAGGCGCGGGGAGCGCGGGTAGGACGCGTTCTCGCCCGGCCTGCCGATGTTGACCACCATCAGCGGGGTGTGGTCGCCGTCCAGGAACTCCTTGCGGACGCCCTCGGCGTCGAAACCGGTCATCGGGCCCGCGGCCAGGCCGGCGGCGCGCACGCCGACGATGAAGTACGCGGCCTGCAGCGCGGCGTTGAGCGCGGCGGAGCCCTCGCGGACCGGGCGCTCGGCGAAGAAGGCGTCCTTGGCCTGCGGGAAGGCCGGGAACAGCGTGGGCAGCTCCTCGTGGAACTCGTTGTCCGCGGAGAGGATCGCGACCAGCGGGGCCGCGGCCGTCTTGGCCCGGTTGCCCTCGGCCATGTGGCCCACCAGGCGCTCGCGGGCCTCGGCGGAGCGGACCAGGGTGATGCGCAGTGGGGTCTGGTTGAAGGCGGTCGGGCCGTACTTGACCAGGTCGTAGATCGCCTGGACCTGCTCCTCGGTCACCGGCTCGTCGGTGAAGGTGTTCGCGGTGCGGGCCTCGCGGAACAGCAGGTCCTGGGCGGCGGGGTCAAGAACGAGAGTCATGCGTGAACTTTCCTCGGGTGCGTGTCCGGATCCGGGCACGGCCGGACCGGCTTACGTCCTCGACGGTACGCAAGATCTGTTCAACCTTCAACAAAGCCCGGGGTGGGGTGACCCACCTCACAGCCGCCCGGCGGCCCCGCTACCCCTTCCCTTTGCCGGAGTCCGCATCGCCCACCGCGCCCTCGGTCTCCTCCTCGGCGAGCGCCGCGTCCAGCCGGGCGCGCGCACCCTCCAGCCAGCGACGGCACACCTTCGCCAACTCCTCGCCGCGCTCCCACAGCGCCAGGGACTCCTCCAGCGTCGTGCCGCCCGCCTCCAGCCGGCGCACCACCTCGACCAGCTCGTCCCGCGCCTGCTCGTACCCGAGCGTCGCCTCGTCGGCCTTTCCCGTCATGCCACCCATCCTTGACCGCCCGTTCCCTCAGAGCCTCTCGGCCTTCTCGGCCTTCTCGGCCTTCGCCTGCCTTCGCCTGTCGGCCGTCGCCTGTCGGCGGTCGCCTTCTCAGCCGTCGCCTTCTCGGCCGTCGACCCGGACCGTGAACTCGCCCTCGGCGACCCGCGCGCGCAGCGTCTCGTCCGCCGTGACCTCCTCCGGATCCCGGACCACATGCCCGTCCGCCCGCTGCAGCACCGCGTACCCGCGCCGAAGCGTCGCGGCGGGGGAGAGGGCGACCACGCGCGCGTGCGTGTGCGTCAGCTCCGAGTCCGCGCGGTCGAGCAGATGGCCGAGGCAGCGGCGCCCGCGGTCGGTGAGCGACGCCACCTGGTCCGCCCGCTCGTCGATCATCCGGTGCGGGTCCTGTATCGACGGGCGGGCCAGCGCATGGGCCAGCCCCCGCTCCTCGCGCTCCACGAACGCCCGCACGCACCGCCGCGCCCGGTCCCGCAGCACGTCCACGCGCTGCAGCTCCTCCCCGACGTCGGGCACCACCTTCTTCGCGGCGTCCGTCGGCGTCGAGGCGCGCAGATCGGCCACGAAGTCCAGCAGCGGCTGGTCCGGCTCGTGCCCGATCGCCGAAACCACCGGAGTACGGCACTCGGCGACCGCGCGCACCAGCTGCTCGTCGGAGAACGGCAACAGGTCCTCCACGCTGCCCCCGCCGCGCGCGACGATGATCACGTCCACGCCGTCCAGGCCGTCCAGCTCCTTCACCGCCTGCACCACCTGCGGCACCGCGTGCACGCCCTGCACGGCTACGTTGCGCACCTCGAAGCGGACCGCCGGCCAGCGGTGCCGCGCGTTCTCCAGCACATCGCGCTCGGCGGCGGAGGCCCGGCCGCAGACCAGCCCGATCAGCTGCGGCAGGAACGGCAGCGGCTTCTTGCGCTCCGCCGCGAACAGCCCCTCCGCGGCGAGGGACTTCTTCAGCTGCTCCAGCCGGGCCAGCAGCTCCCCGACGCCGACCGGCCGGATCTCCGCGGCCCTGAGCGACAACTGCCCGCGCGGCGCGTACCACTCGGGCTTGGCGTGGACGACCACGCGCGCGCCCTCGCCGACGACATCGGCGACCGCGTCGAACACCTGCCGGTAGCAGGTCACGCTGACCGAGATGTCGTACGACGGGTCGCGCAGCGTGAGGAACACCACGCCCGCGCCCGGGCGCCGCGACAACTGGGTGATCTGACCCTCGACCCACACCGCGCCGAGCCGGTCGATCCACCCCCCGATGAGCCGCGAGACCTCGCCGACGGGCAGCGGGGCGTCCGCGGACGTGTTCACAGCCATGCCGGTGAGCGTAACCGCCGCCACCGACAACGGGTCAGGCCGTCGGACACGCGCGCGTGGCGGGCGCGGACAGGGTGGGTGCGGCGTGGCGGCGCCCGGCACGGGCGGGAGATCTCTAATTTCGAGATCGTGACAAGATGTGTAAAACGCATGAAAAGGGTGCTGGTGCAAGGGGTTCGAGTGGATGGTGGTGACGGCGGGAGGGCAGGAGCACGTCGGCTGCGGGGCGCGCTCCTCCTGACCGGCGGCGCCACCTGCTCCCTCGCCCTCGCCCTCGCGGCGACGGGACCGGGCAGCGCCGTCGCCCACGGCGCCGCCGCCTCCTGGTCGTCGGGGAGTGAGGGCGGAGTGGCGGGATCGCCGAGGCCGTCGGGCGGTGCGGGGCGGCCGTCGGAGAGCGCCACCGGCGACAGCTCGCCGAGACCGGCCGGGAACGGGACCGGCGCCACGCCCGGCGAGAGTGACGGCCGTGCCCACGGACCGGACCGGAGCCGCCGGCCCCGTCCCGGGCCCGGCGGTCACCTCGCCGGGACCGGCACCGACCGCACCCCGCTCCTCGCCCTCGGCGCCGTGGGCGCCGGACTCGCCGCGGCCGGTGTCGCCCTGATGGTCTGGAGCCGCCGCCGGGACCGCCACCGGAGCTGAACCGACGGGACGCGAACGGAACGACAGGACTCCGTCGGCTTCCAGCTTCGTGAAGCATCCGGTCCGGAGTTGCGTCGCGTGAAGACACGGTGCGGAGTTCCGTGAAGACACGGTCCGGAGTCTCCGGGAGCACCCGGTCCGGCGTGCTCACCGACCCGCCGGGTGCGGCCCGTACGATGGGGACCATGACAGCTTCGCCTGGCCGCCGTGTCCTGCTCGCCGCCCCCCGGGGCTACTGCGCCGGCGTGGACCGCGCCGTGATCGCCGTCGAGAAGGCCCTCGAACAGTACGGGGCCCCCGTCTACGTCCGGCACGAGATCGTGCACAACAAGTACGTCGTGCAGACCCTGGAGAAGAAGGGCGCCGTCTTCGTCGAGCGGACCGAGGAGGTGCCGCCCGGCAACATCGTGATGTTCTCCGCGCACGGCGTCGCCCCCGTCGTCCACGAGGAAGCCGAGCGCGGCCGTCTCGCCACCATCGACGCGACCTGCCCGCTCGTCACCAAGGTCCACAAGGAAGCCGTCCGCTTCGCCAACGAGGACTACGACATCCTCCTCATCGGACACGAGGGCCACGAAGAGGTCATCGGCACGTCCGGTGAAGCCCCCGACCACATCCAGCTCGTCGACGGCCCGGGCGACGTCGCCAAGGTCGAGGTCCGCGACCCGTCCAAGGTGGTCTGGCTGTCCCAGACGACGCTGTCGGTCGACGAGACCATGGAGACCGTCGACGCGCTCAAGGAGAAGTTCCCGCAGCTGATCTCCCCGCCCAGCGACGACATCTGCTACGCCACGCAGAACCGTCAGCTCGCCGTGAAGCAGATGGGCGCCGAGGCCGACCTGGTGATCGTGGTCGGCTCCCGGAACTCCTCCAACTCCAAGCGGCTCGTGGAGGTCGCCAAGCTGGCCGGCGCCCGCCAGGCCTACCTGGTGGACTTCGCCGACGAGATCGACGAGGCCTGGCTGGACGGTGTGACGACGGTCGGCGTCACCTCCGGGGCCTCCGTGCCCGAAGTGCTGGTCGAGCAGGTCCTGGAGTGGCTCGCGGAGCGCGGCTACGGCGACGTGGAGATCGTCAAGGCGGCCGAGGAGTCCATCATCTTCTCGCTGCCCAAGGAACTCCGCCGTGATCTCCGCGAGGAGGCGGCGACGCTGGTGGCCGAGCGCGGCGGCAGCGGGCCGGCACAGGCCGTCACCGGGCGCGCGGCCACCGGCGAGTGACGTTCGACGACCACGCGGAGTGACCGTCGGTGGTCCGTCGTAACGTGGAGCCATGCAGATCTTCGGCGTGGACATCGGTGGATCCGGGATCAAGGGCGCCCCTGTGGACCTGGACAGGGGCGACCTGGCGGAAGAGCGCCACAAGGTGCTCACCCCGCAGCCCGCGACGCCCGAGGGCGTGGCCGACGGCGTGAAACAGGTCGTCGACCACTTCGGCTGGACGGGCCCGGTCGGACTCACCTTCCCGGGCGTCGTCACCGACGGGTCGACGATCCGGACCGCCGCCAACGTCGACAGGAGCTGGATCGACACCGACGCACGGGCGCTGTTCGGCGAGCGGCTGGGCGGCCTGCCGGTGACGGTCGTCAACGACGCCGACGCCGCGGGCGTCGCCGAGATGAACTTCGGCGCGGGCAAGGACCGCCGGGGCACCGTCATCCTGCTGACCTTCGGCACCGGCATCGGCAGCGCGGTCTTCGCCGACGGCGTCCTGCTGCCCAACACCGAACTGGGCCACCTGGAACTGAACGGCCACGACGCGGAGAAGCGCGCCTCCAGCAAGGCCAAGGAGGACGGCGAGCTGACCTGGGAGCACTGGGCACGCCGCGTCCAGAAGTACCTCGCCCACGTCGAGATGCTGTTCTCCCCCGAACTCTTCGTCATCGGCGGCGGCGTCAGCCGCAAGGCGCACAAGTTCCTGCCCCACATCCAGGGCATCAAGGCGGAGATCGTCCCGGCCCAGTTGCAGAACAACGCGGGGATCGTGGGAGCGGCGATGCGAGCGGCGACGGGTGAGTGACGGGCGTGCGGCGGGCGTGCGGCGGGCGAGCGCTGTGCGCTTAGGGGCGCCGGGACGGTAGCGACGTCCGGCAGGCAGGGGCGCGGCGTCGGCCGGGTCCTGGCCCGGGCCGCGGAGGCGCCGCGCCGTGGAGGCGTCGGGACGCGAGCCGCGGGGTCGCCGGGCCGTCGGGCCGTCGGGCCGCTTGGGTATCGGGGCGCTTGGCCCTTGGGGGCGCCGGGTCGCCCGGCCATCGGGGCGCCGGGCCGCTGAGTCGGCGGGCCGTCGGGGCGCCGGGCCGCTGAGTCGGCGGGCCGTCGGGGTCTCGGCCGCCGCCCGTCCGCTCCCCGCCCGGGTCAGCGGGGTGCCGCCGCCCCTCCGCTCCGCGCCCGCCGACGGATACCGGCCAGGTGCACGCGCCGTACGAGCACCGTGAGCGCGGTCAGCAGCGTCCCGCCGTAGAGCCAGGCGGCCTGGGTGGCCAGGGCGGTCATCAGGCCCATCAGCCACGGCCCGACCCCGCCGTCGCCCTCCGCCAGGGGCGTCAGCCCCACGACGAACGCGATCGGCACGACCACGGGCGCGGCCACCAGGTCGCCCCGCCGCACCCACAGCGCCGTCAGCAGGCACACCGGCAGGAACAGCACGCCGTACGCCGTCAGCGACGCCCCGAAGAGCAGCCGGTCGAGGGCCGCGAACCCGAGCATCAGCGCTCCGCTGAGCAGGCCGCCTCCGAGCCCGGTGAGCCGGGGGTTCGGCAGCCGCCGCAGATCCCGTACCAGGGGCGGGGCGGGACGGCGCCCGCCCGGCGGCGTCGCCCGCGCCGTACGCTCCGCACGCCCGGCGCGCCCAGCACTCCGCACGCCCCCCGTGGACTCCTTGCGCCCCGTGCGGCGGGGGCCGCCCGCACCGGCGGGGTGCGCGGCGGAGGGCCCTCCGGTGACCGCCGGTCGCCGACGGCGCGGCTCCCCGCCACGTGGCTGCGGCGTGCGCGGTGCCCGGGCCGGCTTCCCGTCGCGCGCCGGGTGAGACGCCGGGGGCACATCCGGGCCGGACGGCCCCCGCCCGGACGACGACCCGGCAGCCGGCTTCCCCGCCCCCCGTCCGTCGCCCGAGGGCTGCCCGCCAGAAGGCCGCCCCCGACCCGGTCGCCCGCGCTCCGGCCCGTCGGACTGCCGGCCCGCCGTTTCCCGCGGACCGTCGGCCCGTTCCACCCCTGGACCCCCGCTTCCCGTTCCCACGCGCGCGGAACCGCCCCCCTCGCGGCCCGTCTGGGGCGGCAGCGGCGGGGGGTTCTGTCGCGTTCCGTGGTGCGGGGGCCGCGTTCCGTTTTGCTCCACCGGACCAACTTAGGTCTGTTTATGTGCCGAATCGGGGGTCAGACACGCCGGGGCACAGAGCTTGGCCAAGCGTTCGACCGGTCCACCGGGGCGCGGCCGGGCACGCCGTAGACTGGTGGATCGGCCGGTCCTCTGGCCCCCTGGCCCTCACCACATACGGGAAGTCGCAACGTGTCGCTCACGATCGGAATCGTCGGTCTGCCCAATGTCGGCAAGTCGACCCTGTTCAACGCCCTGACCAAGAACGACGTGCTGGCGGCCAACTACCCGTTCGCCACCATCGAGCCGAACGTCGGCGTGGTCGGTGTCCCCGACGCCCGCCTGACGAAGCTCGCGGAGATCTTCGGCTCCCAGCGGGTCCTGCCCGCCACCGTCGACTTCGTCGACATCGCGGGCATCGTGCGGGGCGCCAGCGAGGGTGAGGGCCTGGGCAACAAGTTCCTCGCGAACATCCGGGAGTCCGACGCGATCTGCCAGGTCATCCGCGCCTTCAAGGACGAGAACGTCGTCCACGTCGACGGCAAGGTCTCGCCGAAGAACGACATCGAGACCATCAACACCGAGCTGATCCTGGCCGACCTGCAGACCATCGAGAAGGTGCTGCCCCGCCTCCAGAAGGAGTCGCGGATCAAGAAGGACCTCGCGCCGAAGGTCAAGGCCGTCGAGGAGGCCAAGGAGATCCTGGAGAAGGGCGACACGCTCTTCGCCCACGGCATCGTCCAGGGCACCGAGCGCGCCGAGCCGCTGCACGACCTGCACCTGCTCACCACCAAGCCCTTCCTCTACGTCTTCAACGTCGACGAGGACGAGCTGACCGACGAGACCTTCAAGGACGAGCAGCGCGCCCTGGTCGCCCCCGCCGAGGCGATCTTCCTCAACGCCAAGCTGGAGGCGGACCTCGCCGAGCTGGACGAGGACGAGGCCCTGGAGCTCCTCCAGTCCGTCGGCCAGGAGGAGCCCGGCCTCGCCACCCTGGCCCACGTCGGCTTCCGCACCCTCGGCCTGCAGACCTACCTGACGGCCGGCCCCAAGGAGTCCCGCGCCTGGACCATCAAGAAGGGCGCCACCGCCCCCGAGGCCGCCGGCGTCATCCACACCGACTTCCAGAAGGGCTTCATCAAGGCCGAGGTCATCTCCTTCGACGACCTGGTCGAGACCGGCTCGGTGGCCGAGGCCCGCGCCAAGGGCAAGGCGCGCATGGAGGGCAAGGAGTACGTGATGCAGGACGGGGACGTGGTGGAGTTCCGCTTCAACGTCTGACGCTATGTCAATACCTGTGCCCGACCCGCCTGTTGCTGGGTCGGGCACAGCTGTATATCCGCAGTGAGTCCTCGATCCCGCGATGCGGTGACAGCGTTTGGCCGGGCGGCATGGCGGCGATGCGGTCTCAGACCTTGACGACCTCCACGGAAGGGCCGCACAGGAGTGTCAGATCCTCGGGGTCGGAGGTGAGGACGGTGACCGGTTGGGGCGCGTTGCGGGCGATGGCGGCGAGAGCGGCATCGATGGCGTACTTGTGGCCGTGAAGGTGATGGGTGCGAAGGAGGACTGCGGCCCGGTCGGTGATCTCCTTGGTGACGTCGTGGACGTCGACGCGGGAGAGGACCCACTTGATGCGGGCCGGGTGAATGCGCTCGTAGTCGGCCTCAAGCGTGGTCATGGCGCTGGTGGCGACTCGGACGCCCTCCTCCGACGCCGCCTGGACCAGGGCCACCACGGTGCGGTCCTTGCGGTAGAGCTTCGAGAGTCCTTCGCTGTCGAGCAGGAGGGTGCCGGGCATCAGGCGGCGGCCCCGCCGGCCTGCCGGTGGTCGTGGCGCAGCAGCGCCCGGGCGGCCTCGACTTCCTCGCGGGTGAGGGCTTCGTTGTCGGTCTCGAAGTCGGCGACGATCTCCCGCAGCTTGTCCATGGCGACCCTCTGTTCGAGAGCCTCGGCGACGTAGGCGGAGAAACCGCCGGGCCCGACATGGGCGCGTACGGCCTCGGCGAGATCCTCGGGCAGGCTGATCGAATACTTCCTACTACCGCTCATGGTGCCAATCCTACCGGTGGTCGTAAGTCTGGGGGTGTGAATGACTGTCCCGAGGTTCGGTCGATCAGCAGGGAGCTGCGAATGCCCGTCGAGACCCCGTGTGAGCGGTGGAAAGATGCGGGGAGGGTCGGAGAGGGGCGGGAAGCGTGGGGCGTGGCGAGCGGGACACAGTCGCGAGGGGAACGCGACTGTACGAGGCGGCGCAGGCAGTGGTCGGTGACCATGGAAGGGCAGTGGAGGCGGTACGGGCGGCACTGAAGCCGATCCATGATGCGGCGGTGAAACGGGAACTCGACGCCATTCCCGTCGCTCGGCTGCAGGACGTCACCGAAGGGCGGCTGCGGCTGGGGAGCGTCGAGAAGAGCGGACTGCGCACCGTGGGCAGTGTTCTCGAAGCGGGCCCCTACCGGCTGCGGCAGATTCCCGGTGTAGGGCAGCGCACCGTCGACCAGATGCTCGCCGCCGCCCGCAGGCTCTCCGAGGCTGTGTACGAGACCGTGGCCGTCCACATCGACGTGGACCGGCCGGAACCGCGCACCACCGCGCTCGTCATGGCCCTGCACGTCCTGGTGGAGGCAGGCCCGGACGCCCGGCGTGCGGTCGACAAGGCCACCGTCCTGGCGGAACGGCTCGGTCCGCTACTGGCCGACGCCAGGCCCGCCGCCGGAAGGGTCCGGATGCTGCTGGCCGGCCGGGAGAAGAAGGCTCGCGCGTGGGCGGCGGTCGCCGAGACCCGGTCGCTGGTGGACGAGGCGGAGCAGGCCGGCCTGCCAGAGCTGCTCGCCCAGGCGTCGGTGGACCTGCTCCGGGGGCTCTCGTCCGACGTCGCGGCCTGGGTGGACTTCGAACTCCGCTCCGCCGAGTACTACAGCCTGCTCGCCGAGATTTCCGGGCGGCTGCCGGACGCGGCTGCCGCAGAGGGCTTTCTGCCGGACGAGATTGCGGAGCGGGTACGGACCCAGCACCTCGACGACACGCACCGGCGGGTCTCCCTGCGCGGTTACCAGTCGTTCGGCGCACGGTTCGCGCTTGCGCAGCGCAAGGTGATACTCGGCGACGAGATGGGCCTCGGGAAGACCATCCAGGCGATCGCCGTCCTCGCCCACCTGGCAGACGAGGGGCAGAGCCACTTCATGGTCGTCTGCCCGGCGAGCGTCCTCGTGAACTGGACACGGGAGATCGAGGCCCGCAGCGCCCTTCGCGTCATGGTGCTCCACGGGCCCGACCGGCACGACGCGTTCGCCGACTGGAAGGGGCGGGGCGGGGTGGGGGTGACCACGTTCGACGCACTGCGCGGATTTCCGGCGCCGGGCGGCGGGGAGGTCGGACTCCTCGTCGTCGACGAAGCACACTCCGTGAAGAATCCGAAGGCCAAGCGGTCTCAGTCGGTCGCCCTGTGGGCGGAGCGCTGTGAGCGCAGCCTCTTCATGACCGGAACCCCGATGGAGAACCGGGTCGTGGAGTTCCGCAACTTGGTCCGGATGCTCGACGGCGACGTCGCGGACTCACTCGGTGAACGGGACGCGCTGGCCGGATCGGTCGCCTTCCGCAAGGCGGTGGCCCCGGTCTACCTGCGGCGCAACCAGGAGGACGTGCTGACGGAACTCCCGAGCCTTCAGCAGACCGACGAGTGGGAGGAGCTGAGCGCTTCGGACGAGGAGGCGTACCGCGAAGCCGTGCGCGCGGGCAACTTCATGGCCATGCGCAGGGCCGCGTACATGCGCCCCGAGAAGTCGGCCAAGCTGGACCGGCTTGGGGAGATCGTTCAGGAGGCCGGCGAGAACGGGCAGAAGACGGTGGTCTTCTCCAACTTCAAGGACGTACTGAGCGTGGTGAAAGATGTCCTCGCGGCCGGAACCGCTGGGGCCACTCCGGTGTTCGGTCCGCTGACCGGCGGCGTCCCGGCCCAGCGTCGCCAGGAGATCGTCGACGACTTCGCCGGTGTCCAGGGCCCGGCGGTGCTCCTGGGGCAGATCCAGGCAGCGGGCGTCGGCCTCAACATGCAGGCTGCCTCCGTAGTCGTCATCTGCGAACCCCAGATCAAGCCGACCATCGAACATCAGGCGGTGGCCCGGGCCCACCGTATGGGCCAGGTCAGGCCGGTTCGCGTGCACCGTCTCCTCGCCACCGGAGGCGTGGACGAACGCATGGTGAAGATGCTGGAAGCCAAGACGCGCCTGTTCGATGCCTACGCCCGCCGCAGCGTCGTGGCCGAAGCCACCCCGGACGCGGTCGACGTGTCGGACACCGAGCTGGCACGTCGCATCGTCGAGGAGGAACAGGCACGTCTGGGTATGGCGGACGAGAGGTCCACGCCATCCGAGTGAGGGTGCCCTCCGGTCCGCAGCCAGTCCGCAGGACACCCGTAAACGGCCGTCGGGAGCCAACGCACTCCAACTAGGAAACCCTAGGTCAGGGCCCTGCGCAGGGCTCCGTCGCAGGTCAGGATCAGGCCGCAGACATTCCGCTTCAACGTGTAGCGGCTGACATATCACCACGTTGCTGATCTGGCAAACATGCAGGTCAGAGAGGGTCCGACTCTTCGGGGTCGGGCCCTTGGTTTTTTTCCCGTGCTGGGATGGTGCTGGGATAGCTGACCCCTCGTCACCTGTCATCACCCCTGCTCATCCCTACCGTGCTGGGATTGTGCTGAGATGGGATGAGAAGCCTGTGCTGGGTTTCGGGCAGCGATCTCCCGATGCGGCAGTTGGGCGGGTGGGGCGGTATCCGCACGACTTCTTCACGACTCCGGGGCTGCGCAGATTCGATCCGTGGTGCTTTTCCTACTCGTTTGGCACATATGGGCATGGGTGAGACGACGTACGGCATCGGGGAAGGCCCGGCGACGCGGGTGAGCCTGTCGCTGCCGGAGGGGACCGCGGAGGCGATCCGGGCGCGGGTGGGGAAGCGGGAGTTCTCCGCGTTCATCGCCGAGGCGGTCGAGCGTGAACTGCGCGGGCAGGGCCTGGACGAGTACCTGGCGGACTACAAGAGCCGCAAGGGGCCGGTCTCCGAACAAGCACGTCAACGAGCGCGGCAGGTCTTCGACGAGGTGTTCGCCGAGGAGGCCGAGTGGCCCGCCGCAGGCTGAGTCACGAGGGGGCGCTGGCCCTCGACAGTGAGGTACCTTCGCAGCTGCTCGCCGACGACGAGCAGGTGGTGGCTCTGATCGCTGAGGCGCGCTCGCGCGGCATGGAGGTCGTGATCAGTGCGCTCACCATCATCGAAGCCGTCCATTCCCGTACCAACAAGTCCCGCCTGAACTGGGTGCTCTCCGGGCTGCGAGTCGTCCCGGTGGGTGGCGAGGGCGGCCTCGAAGCTGCTGATGAACGCCGGCTTGCACGGACACAGGTACGCAATCGATGCGGCGGTCGCCGAGGTGGCACTGCGGCAGCATCGCCCCGTGGCCATGCTGACGTCGGATATCGACGACATGACCAAGCTGTGCGGCGAGAGGGTCCGGCTCGTGGCGGTGTGAACTCCCCTGGCTCGCTTTCAACCTGGTGATCAATACCCGCCGCGCTGCCGGGCACCACAACATCGCCGTGGGGCCTTCCCCCGACCAGAAGTCTCCTCGCACCGGCATCCCTGCCCCTGCTGCCCAGCCGCCGCCACATCGGCGTGCTGCGCGTGTGCAGCGCGTCGGCCGCACACCCTCAGCAGTGGGCGCGATGAGCCGTGAGCGATGTCGGCACGGCCTGTCTTCGTCGTAGAGGGGCGAACACCGATCTCAGACGTCCTTGATCTGCACGCGGTCGCCGCACAATTTCGACCAGTCGTCGCGGTCCGAGGTCAGTACCAGGACGGGCGCCGGGGAGCGGAGCGCCATCGCGGCGACGAGGGCGTCGATGGCGTACTTGTGGCCGTGCAGGCCACCGGCGTCGGCCAGCAACTGCACCGCGGTGAGGCTGTCCGCCTGGGTGACGTCCTGGACCTGAAGACGGGAGAGAAGCCAGCGCAGCCGGGCGGTGTCCGTCCTCCCGTAGACGGCCTCCACCACCGTCAGGGCCGACACGAGGACGGGCACGCCTACGCGCCGTGCGGCCTCGATCCGGGTGACCATCTGGCGGTCGTTACGCAGCAGTAGCGACAGTGCCTGGGAGTCCAGAACCAGGGACCTGGCCGCGGGCTCCTTCACGCGGCGCTGTCGTTCGACGCGTACGGCGCCGGTGCGTCACCGAACAGTTCGTGCTGCGCGGCCTGGATCTCGGCTTCGCTCAGCGGTTCGTGCTCAGCTTCGTAGGCGGCCACGATCTCGGCGAGGCCGTCCATCGCGAGTTGATGCCGGACCGCCGCGGTCACATACGCGGACACGCCGCGCTTGCCGGTGCGGGTCCGCAGGGCACCGAGGAGTTCCGAGGGCATCGAGACGGAGATGTTCTCCGTGCCGCCGGGGCGGGGTGACTTCATAGGGGCCAGTCTAGTACAGGAACTATTACATCGAGTGGGATGCTGGGCGGCCCGTATCCGGCGGCGTAGTCTCGGCGCCATTGCAACGACTTCTACATCCCGTTCCTGTACATGCCCTCCGAGGACCTGGGCACCATGTCGACCGCCCTGTTCCGCTTCAAGGGCCCCTTCGGCGCCCACTGGGAGGACATCTCGGCCGGCGCGATCCTCGTCATCCTGCCGACGCTCGTCATCTTCCTCTTCCTCCAGCGCTACATCTACAACGGCTTCGCGCGAGGCGCCACGAAGTGAGCCTGGCCCGTCCGCCCGCCGCCCGGTTCCGCCCCTGCCCGCGCCCGGTTCCGCTCCCCGGCACCCGGTTCCGCTCCGGCCCACGGCGCGGGACGGGCCGAGGGCGCCGGCCGTACCGGCCGCGGCACCGGCGCGGGCAGCCCTCCTCGACGAGCGGGTGACCCCGCGCGCCTTCCCGCACGCCCTCGCGAGCCCGGACGGCGGCCCTGGACGGCTGCGGGGCGACGGCTCGGGCAACGGGGCGACGCTCCAGATCGTCGCCGACGACGTCTGCTTCGAGTACAACGTCCCGCTGGCCGACACCGGCGGGCGGGAGGTCAGGGCGCCCTTCAGCGCGTTCGCGCCCGCACCCTGGGACACCGCCCACGCCGGAGCCGTGCTCGACGCGGCCCGTCTCGCCGAGGTGACGGCGTTCAACCTGTACCTCGGCCGCGGCGGCGGCGCGGCGACCGAGGGTGTCGTGTACGTGGACGCGATCAGGGCGGAGTGACCGGCGCGGCTTCGCGCCGTGGCCCGTGCTGGAGGCCGGCCCTGATCGCACGCGGAGCGCGCCGGCGGGTGGCGCGTGTCAGGGCCCGGCCCGGACCTTCCGGCAGGTGGGCGGCCGGTGTGTGTTCCTCCGGCGTTCCGGCCGCCCCCTGTCGTCGTCACGCCCCGATCCCCGGGGCGCGGGGTGTCACCAGTCGCGGCTGATCGACGACACCCGGATCTTCCGGAGCTCCTCCACCACGTGGTCCGGCGAGAAGGCGTGCTGGAGGTCCTGTACGAGATGCGCCAGGGTCTGCAGCACGTACTCCATGGTCACGAACCGGGCCTGGGTGCCCCGCTCCTCCAGCACCCTGCGGGCGCCGGAGTCCGCGCCGCGCACGATGACCCGGGCGGGCCGGCCCGCCACGGCCTGCGCGCCCTCGGCCGTGAGCGCGAACTGCAGGGGGACCATGATCTCGACGGTGGCCCCGGTGCCCGGGGCGGTCCAGACGGACACCGCGAACCCGCCTTCCATCGCCGTGTCCGTGGCCTGGACCCTCATGTCCCGTACGGTCTCGCACAGCCGGTCCAGGTACGCCTTGGCCGTCTCGGCGTTGTCGAGGTCGCGCGAGAGCTCCGCGAACGTCTCGCCCTCCGTGCCCGGAATGGTCTCCCCGGCCACCTCGCCGCCGACCCGTTCGAGCTGTTTGCGCTCGTCCTGAATCCGGCTTTCGATGGTCTTCCGGATGGCCTCGCGCTCCTGCTCGTCGAGCACCGCCTTGATGACGTCCTCGTTCACGAGGTCGGACAGCGGGTTGAGCTCGTCCCGGTCGGCCAGCTTGGCGAGGCGTTCGCGGTGCAGCGAGGGGATCCGCATCTTCGAGACGCGCGCGAGCCAGGTCGGCAGCCCCGATTCGACGCGCTGTGCCAGCGCGTGCATGCGGAAGGAGTGGTCCGAGCCGTCCTCGCCCACGCAGAGTTCGGCCGCGGCCCGCAGGTACCCGGCGACCTGTTCGCAGAGCTGCTCGACGTCCGCGTAGTACAGCTTGACCGACGGCGCCCGCCGTTTGCCGCGGTCGGGCTGCTCGGACGACTGGACCACGCCGCCGATCCGTTTGGCCATCTCCTCGTACGGAATCCCGTTGAGCCACTCCCACGCGACGACCGCCCGCAGGAGCGCGTTGGCGTCCTCCATCGTCAGCGCGTCCTCGTCGACGGTCAGGAGCCGGCGCAGGTCGTCGGAGATCTGCTGGTTGTTCTCGCTGAGCAGCCGGTCCGGTACGGCAGGCCCCTTGGCGGCTATGTAGCGGAGGGAGAAGTAGCGCTTCGTCGGCTCCTCGGCCGAGTCCTCCGGCAGGCAGTGCGCGCACAGGAGGGTGAGGACGGCTCCCTTGAGCGAGGGCATGTGGTTGCTCGTGGGCTGTCCCGGCAACGCGACCCAGGCGGTGACCCGCTGTACCGACCGGGCCTTGAACGCGTGCCACAGCAGGTCCAGATTGCCCTTGTTCTCGATCGCGAGGCGCGCGAGCTGCTGCAGGTCCGCCGCGTCGTCCAGTTCCAGGCCCGACTGGCCGAGTGCCTGACCGAGCGGGGACAGCGACAGCACCTCCTCGCCGCCCCGGTAGCCTTCGCCCTCGCTGAACGTGATCAGGTTCCGTGTCTCCAGCTCCCGCAGTACGTCCTCGGCGCCGGGGATGTCGGGGG
Source organism: Streptomyces sp. bgisy159 (assembly GCF_057707805.1). Lineage (NCBI taxonomy): Bacteria > Bacillati > Actinomycetota > Actinomycetes > Kitasatosporales > Streptomycetaceae > Streptomyces > Streptomyces sp. bgisy159. The sequence goes on from NZ_JBYIQX010000024.1 coordinate 48,485, forward strand.
AGTCGGGTTCGTAGGAGATGAGGAGTCCGCCGAGGATCTCCGAGACCCGGTCGAGCCACTGGCGCCGGGTGAGCCCGCTGCGTCCCTGGCAGAGCACCTGGAGAACCAGACCGCTGATCTGGAGGGTGTCCCGGAACTGGGAGCGGACCCTGAGCGAGCGTTCGGTGCTGTTGACGAAGGTCCGGTACACGCCCTCCTCGGTCGAGAGCGCCTTGACCTGGTCCGGGCCCAGGCCGTCGATCTCCTGGAGGTCCCTCTGGGAAGGCACCAGGATGTAGAACTTCCCGAGCTGGTCCGTCACCGTCTTCTCGAGCCGCCGGCCCGCTCGCCCGCCCTTGTTGTCCAGATCGGCGGCCGGCAGCAGGCGCCGCATCCGGTTGGCGCCCTCACCGCCCCAGCCGGAGACGCTCGTCGCGATGACGACGTCGGCGGGCAGGTTGAGCCCCACGGCCAGGGTGTCCGTGGCCACGATCACCCGCAGCAGCCCGTCGGGCTCCCTGAACTCCTCCTCCACCTGGCGCCGCAGGGTGGGCGCCAGAGCGGCCGTGTGGAAGGCGACGCCGTGCCGCAGACCTCGCATGACCAGGTCGTGCAGGGGCAGATCCGAGTTCCTGAGCCGCTCGTACAGATGGCCCGCGTCGTCCCTCGCCTGCGACTCCGGCCCGTGGTAGCGGCCGAAGTGCCAGGGCGAGCCGCGCCGGCCGACCGGCTTCTGACCGCTGGTGCCCTGCAGCAGGTCCTGAATGGCCAGCGCGAGACTCTGTGCGATGGTGCGGCCGGGGACGAAGACGATGATCCGCTTGTCCGGATCCTTCATCAGGGTGTGGACGACCAGGGCGGCCGCGAGCGGCGCGGTGGAGAGCCTGCTTCCGGGCAGTCCCTCGAAGCGCAGGGAGAGGGCCTTGGCGTGCTTGTCGCGGATGTCGCCGAGATCGTGCGGCTCCTCGTAGGGAGGCGGGGGTGACTGGTGGTCGCCGGGCATGCTCAGCAGGTGGGCCTTCTCCTGCACCAGCCAGCGCCGCGGCCCCACCACGTAGGTGTCGAGCGGCACCGGCCGCACGTTGGTGAAGTGCTTGCGGAGCAGGCGGTCGTGTCCCAGCCACCGCTCCAGCGTCTCGCCCGCCGCCGGCGAGAGCGCGGCCGACAGGCCGAGGAGAGCCGGCTGCTGGTCGCGGGGGAGCATCTTCACCAGCGTCAGCAGGGCCTCCAGCTTGGCGGCCCGCTCGCTGCGCTCCGCCAGCATCTGGAGTTCGTCCACCACGAGGAGGGCGCTGCGCCGCAACGGCGACAGCCGGTGCACCAGATACACCCCGAGCTTCTCGTAGATGGCCAGCGCGACGTCGTACGAGCCGGCGCCGACGGGACGGTCGTTCTCCGGGTAGTCCCGTGAGGCCGGGTAGACGAGCAGGCCCTTCATGTCGGGGACGCTGCCCTTGAGCGCCTGCCACTCGGAGTGTTCCTGGGTCACCAGGGCCTTGATGGGCAGCAGCATCATCGACGTCTTCCCCGAGTTCACCGCCATCGTCATGCCGAACCGGGCCAGGGTGGTCTTGCCGCTGTTGGTGACGGCGTAGATGAGGCCCACCCCCCGCTGGTCGACGATCTCCCGGCACAGGATGAGCAGCCGCTGCTGGAAGTCGGACAGTTCCTCCCAGGAGCCGAGCCGCTCCTCCCAGCTCTCCAGCAGCGCGTTCCGCAGGTCCGGGCGGTCCCCGGCGGGGAGCAGTTCGCCGTAGCCGCGGATGGTGGGCGCCATGGTGCCGATCAGAGCCTCGGCCGCCTCGGGAGGGGGCTCCGTGAGCGGCACGGGGTCGGGGGCGGGCTCCTCGGGGCTGTCCAGTCTGGCGAAGACCGACTGGTGGTTGGCCGTCTGGTCCTGGTTCGCCAGCCGGGCGAGATCACGCCAGTCGAGGGACACGGCTCCCGATTCGGCCCGTTCCCGGATGTGCTCCCAGAAGTCGGCCTGGCTGGCCGCGTCCGGCGGGTACTGCGCCGGCGGGAAGTTCAGGTCGCGCAGAAACCTCTTCCTGGCGGTGAGGTCCAGATACGCGGCACTCAGCCCGCCGCGCAGCTCTTCCCAGTCGCTCTTCGCGATGTCCCAGGTGATCGGGCCCGTCACCACCTCGTCGGAGAGGTCGTCGGCTGTCGGCTGCTCGGACGCGTCGTTGAATGGCATGACGGCTCCTGTGCGAGACGTGGATCAGTGGTGCGGGTCGTTCACGCCGTGCCGGGCAGGACGATGAGCTGCGTCTGGACGCTGCGGCACGGGGCTGCCTGGTTGACGGTGTCCTGGGCCGCGAAGCGGGCGGCGGCCCCGATGGCCCGCGCGTCGGCGGGGTGGGCCGAGGCCGCCAGTTCGCGGTAGAAGGCGGCGGCGAAGAGGACGGAGCACTCGGCGTCCAGCCTGCCGCGGTGGGCGATGACGACGTCGGCGTACGGAGTGAAGAGTTCCGCCACCTCCTGGCCCTCGCAGGACCGCAGGACCAGCGCGCGCAGGCGGTGACCGCGGTGCTCGGCGACGAGCCTGAGCGTGTTGCGCAGATCGTCCGCGGCCAGGTGGTGCGCCTCGCCGCCGGCGTCCTCCAGGATCAGCTCGTCGCGCGTGCCGTGGCAGGCCAGGTGCAGCACATGGGGCAGGATCGAGCGGATCTCCCCCAGATCGGCGCCGCCGGCGGCCGGGAAGGGCCTCATGTCCAGGCGCCCGCCCTCCCTGACGGCCGCCCGCAGTTCGGCGCTCGCCCTGGTGGCGCCGTAGCGGGCGGGCTCGGCGCCGAGCAGCATCACGCGCAGGCGCTCGTCCGTCGCTCGCCCCGGCGCCGCCGACGTGGCACCTGCCGGCACTGCCGACGTGGCACCCACCGGAGCCGCCGGTGCGGCTGCCGCCCGCTCCGGGCGGGCACGGGACGCCGCGGCGAACACGGGATGGAAGGGGTGCTCGTCGTGCGCCTTCGCCAGGATGCGGGTCCGGCCCGCCGCCATCACCCCGCCCTCCAGCTCCGAGGAGACCTGGCCCCAGAAGTCGCCCATGGTGTCGGCCCCGGCCGGGATCGCCCACGCCGGGAACCCCGCGGAGCGCAGCATCCGCCGGGCCCGGCCCGCCGAGTGGTAGACCTCGGCCAGTGCCTGCACCTCCTGCCGGCGCAGGGGCGCGCCGTCCGGGTCCGGCGGTGTCACAGGAACGCCTTCAGCCGCAGCGGATCGGGCAGTTCCCGGCTGTACCGGCGCAGCAACGGCTTCTCCACCCCGGCCGTCACCGTGCATCGCAGCTCCGTGTCGGTGCCCGCGCCGCAGCGCACGACGAGGCTGAGCGGGTAGGTGCCGGTGAGTTCGGTCGCCGTGGTCGGCCTGAAGTCCCAGGCCGGGGTGGAGCCGCCCAGGTCGAGCGCCTGGACGAGGGGCTGGTTGGTCGTGTAGCCGACGGTCCGCGTCATCTCGCCGAGGGAGGCGTCCGCGCCGAGCAGGGAGAGCTGCGGTCCGAGGCGGCGTACACGTTCGACCTGCACGGGGTCCGTCAGCCGGATCGGGTCCATGGAGTGGGCGACGGGCTTGGGTCCCCAGCCGGAGGTGAGGTGGAGGGCCACGTTGGCGAACTTCAGGCGGGGCCCGCGGACGTGGGGGACGAAGGTGAGGGACAGCCGGACCAGGTGGTGCTCGTAGAGGGCGGCCTGTTCCTCGGCGTACCGGGCGAGTTCCGGGTCCGCGGCGAGTTCCTCGGGGGTCAGGCGGACGGCGTGCGGCCCGCCGAGCCGGAGACGGCCGGCGAGGGCCTCGGGCTCGCGGCCCGGCGAAGGCTCCTGACCGGACCCTCGCGTGGGGTCGTCGGCGTTCAGGACTAAGTCGTACGTCGTCAACCGAGGATCAATGAGCTCGATCACCAGCCACCCTTTCAGGGACGGAGGAAGGCCGGGATGGACTGCGGAGCCGCGGCTTCGGCCGGTGCGCAGGCGTCGACGGCTCTCCCGAGTTGTCCCCGCGTGTCCCCCTGGTGTGCAAAAGGCTACCCATAGTGGGTGGTTGAGGATATGACTTTGCCGCCACTCGCCGATGTCCGCTCGCGATCGGCTCCCTCACCCCGGGACGGATCACCCGTCGGCAAGGGGCGAACACCGGTCCCGGGCGCCGGACCGGCGGCCCGCTACCTCCAAGGTGACATCCCCACTGCGCCCTAGGTGGCCTGGGGAAACGCCGGACGCGCGCCTAGATTCGGACTGTCGCAAGAGAGCAAGTGAGCACGTCTGCCGCTGAGTTGTCGCTCTGCCCGCCGGTTCTCGCCAGTCGTGGCCCGTCGTAGGGGTCCGCCGGGGTCCGGTGACTCGTCCCGCCGCGGTCCGGAGCAGTGAGTCTCCGCAACCGCCCCCACCCCGACGAAAGGAACGCAGTGTCCCGCACCCTGCCGCTACGAGCTGCCGTCGCCTCAGCGGCCGTTCTCGCGACGATCGCCCCGATAGGCCTCCCGGCTTCCGCCGCCGTGGCGCAGCCGTCGTCCTCGCACTCGCACTCGGCCGCCGGCTGGTGGCGGGGGCCGCAGGTCATCGACAGCCGCGCCGCCGACGTCTACCCCGAAGGCATCGCCTGGGACCCGACGCGCCGCGCCTTCGTGGTCGGGTCCGCGCTGCGGGGCGACCTGTCGGTGATCGGCATGGACGGCACCGTCACACAGCTGGCCCCGAGCATCGGCATGGTCTCCACCCTCGGCGTGCGGGTGGACACCGCCCGCAACCGCATCATCGTGGCGTACAGCGACTTCTGGATCCGCCAGCGCCTGGACGTCGGCGACCAGCCGCCCACCTCCGGCGTGGCGATCTTCGCACTGGACACCGGCGAGCTGCGGCGCACGATCGACGTCGCGGGCGGGCGCGAGCGGACCTTCGCCAACGACCTGACCTACGACGACCAGGGCAACATCTACGTCACGGACTCCGTGTCCGACACGGTGCAGCGGATCGACCCGCACGGGAACGTCACCCCGCTGGTGACCGACCCCCGGTTCGCCGCCGACATCGTCGGCCTGAACGGCGTCGTCTGGCACCCGCGCGGCTATCTGCTCGCCCTGCGCTACGACACCGGCGTCATGTACCGCATCGACCCGAAGGCCCCGGCGCACCGCAGGGTGACCGAGGTACGGCTGCCCCGGCCGCTGGTCGGCACCGACGGGCTCGGGCTGCGCCGGGACGGTTCCCTGATCGTGGTGACCAACTCCATCGGTGAGGCCGTCGGCGCGCCGGGCGGCGTGGACGCCGTCACGGTCCTCGACTCCCGGGACGGCTGGCGCAGCGCCACCGTCCGCAGCCGCACCGAACCCTGGCCGACCGGTGGCCCCACCACGGTCGCGCTGACCCCGTACGGCGACTACGTGCTCAGCGGCCAGGTCGGCGAGGTCCTGGCCGGGCGCACCTCGGACCGGATCACCCTGCGGCGCGTGCCGTGCCCCCCCACGAGCAAGGAGAAGAACCGATGACCACCGACGGCCGCATGTCGACGTGGGCGTTGATCGCCACGTCCGTGCCCATGTTCATGGTGTCGCTTGACAACCTCATCGTCACCAACGCGCTGGCGGAGATCGGCAAGGAGTTCGAGGTCAGGCAGTCCGAACTCCAGTGGGTGATGAACGGCTACGTGCTCGCCTTCGCCGGGCTGCTGCTGGCCGGCGCCGCGCTGGGTGACCGGTTCGGCCGACGCCGGGTGTTCCTCACCGGCGTCACCCTGTTCACCGCCTCGTCGGTGGCCTGCGCCCTGGCCGACTCCGTGGGCACGCTGGTCGTCGCCCGGGTGCTGCAGGGCGCGGGTGCGGCGGCCATCCTGCCGGTCTCGCTCACGCTGGCCGTCGCCGCGGTGTCGCGGGAGCGGCGCAACCTGGCCGTGGGCGTGTGGGGCGGGGTCAACGGGCTCGGCATCGCGATCGGCCCGCTCGCCGGCGGTCTGGTCACCGAACAGATCCACTGGTCCTGGATCTTCTGGATCAACGTGCCGGTCGGTGTCCTCGCGCTGCCCCTCGCGCTGTGGGCGGTCAAGGAGAGCCGGGGCGCCGAGCGGGAGCTGAACGTCGTCAGCATGGTGCTGGTGACCGGTTCGGTGGTGTCCGCCGTCTGGGGCATCGTCTCCGCCGCCGACCACGGCTGGACGGCGTCCGCCACCGTGATCGGGCTGTCCGCCGCGCTGGTGCTGGCGATCGCCTTCGTCCTGTCGGAGCGCGCCAGCAAGGCCCCGCTGATCCCCTCGCACATGTACCGGGTGCCCGCCTTCGTGCTGAGCAACGTCGTCTCGATCACCATGTACTTCGGGGTCTTCGGGTCGATCTTCTTCCTGACGCAGTTCCTCCAGGGCCCGATGGGCTACTCGCCCTTCGAGGCCGGGCTGCGCACCCTCCCGTGGACCGTCGCGCCGATGATCGTCGTGCCCGTCGCCAGCCAGTTCGTGGACCGGATCGGCGGCGGAGTGCTGCAGGCGGCGGGCTGCGCCCTCCAGGGCGTCGGCCTCGGCTGGATCGCCGTGATCGTCACCCCCGACGTCGGGTACGGCGCCATGGTGCCGGCCCTCGCCCTGGCCGGTGTCGGCATGGGCCTGGTCTTCGCGGGCAACCCCGCCACGGTCATCTCCTCGGTGCGCGAGAGCGAGCACAACAAGGCGTCCGGAGTGAACAACACCAGCCGCGAGTTCGGCGGCGCGCTGGGGGTGGCGGCGCTGACCACCGTCTTCAGCCACCGGTTCACCGACAACTCCTCCGGCGACCCGATGGCCGCGTTCACCGACGGCCTGGAGGCCGCCCTGTGGATCGGGGTGGCCGTGGTGATGCTCGGCGCGGTGAGCGGTCTGTTCATCCGGCGCGGCGCGGCCCACGCCGGCGAGGACGCCGTCCAGCAGGCCCCGGCGACGGTGCCGGTCGGCTGACGCCGGCGACGGTGCCGGGCGGCTGAACCCGGCCCCGGTCGCGGTGCGCGGTCGACGTCGGCCGCGGTCGCGGCCGGCCGGTCCGGGCACCCGCCCGGCCGGCACCCCGGCGAAGGTCCGGCGGCGGGCACCGGCCAGGAGGCCGGCCCGCCCCCGGCGGCCCTCGCCGGCACGGTCCCGGCCGGCCGTCCCCCTCGGCCGGCCAGGTCCGGCCGGTTCCGGTCCGGCGGTCATCCCCCGTCGGCCGGACCGGAACCGGCGGAACACCCAGAGAACTGGTTTGGAGGGAAACTGATGACCACCCAGGTGACGGAAGAAGCCACGCCGTCCGTGGTCCCCGCCGTCGAGTACGGGCGCACCATCGAGCGCTCCCTCGCACACCGCTCCGCGATCTCCGAGGTCTTCGTCACCGACGTGCGGACCGTGCGGCCCATGGCGGTGACGGCCGGGATCCACCTGCCGCTGACCCACCTGTACTACAGCGACCACCGGCAGCGGCCCAGGCTGCACGACGCGCTGCTGCTGCTGGAGGCCGGCCGGCAGGCCGCCATCGCCGGCTCCCACACCAACGCTGGGGTCCCGGTCGGCACCCTCGCGATCGTGGACGCCTTCCAGTTCTCGCTGCGGAACCTGCCCGCGCTGCGGATCGGCCACGAACCCGGGGCGCCCCGCGTCGACACCGACTTCTTCGGCCGGACCGCCCGGCACAGCGGCCGCTACCGCAAGGGCCGCCTGGAGCAGCGGATCTTCCTGGGCGAGACGCACGTCGCCGACCACTCCATGGACGTGCTGTTCCTCAAGAACCACGAGAACGAGATCCTGCGCCACGCCCAGCGCGGCACCCCCGCGCCGCTCAGCTCCCAGCTCACCGAGACGCCCGGCGCCGTCGAGCGGATCGCCCCGGAGCGGGTGGGCCGCGACAACCCCCTCAACGTCGTCCTCGCCGACCCCCGGTCCACCGGCGGGACGGTCACCGCGAGGGTCGTACCGCGCCTCGACAACCCGGCGCTGTTCGACCACGCCTACGACCACCTGCCGGCCATGACCCTGGTGGAGGCCGCCCGCCAGCTGGCGCTGCTCAGCGCGGGCGCCACGGGCGACGCCGGCGCCCCGCGCCACGCCGTCGGGTTCGACGGCCGGTTCCACCGCTTCGCCGAGCTCGACGTGCCGCTGACCGCCACCGCGCACCGGGTGGCCGCGGACGCCGCCGGCACCCGGCACGAGATACGGGTCCGCTTCCGCCACGACACGGAGGACCTCGCGGAGGAGATCGCGGAACTCACCGTCACCGTCGTCGACGCCTCCCACATCAACGGAAGCTGAGGAACCCCCGCCATGACCGACAACGAGCCCGGCACCGCACCGCCCCGACTGGCCGTCTGGTCCGACTTCGGCGGCGTCCTCACCCCTCCGCTGAGCCACACCATGGCGAGGTTCTGCGCCGCGGCCGGCCTCGACCAGCAGGGCGTCGCACGCGCGGTGGCCACCGTCACCGCCCGGTACGGCACCACCGACATCATGGAGCCCATCGACACCCCGCTGGTCACCGAGGAGGAGTGGCTCCGCGAGATTGGTGACGTGCTGGAGAGCGAGCACGGCGTCACCCTCCGCCTGACCACGATGGCCGACGCCTGGTTCGACGGCCGGGAGACCAACCACGCCTGGGTGGCGCGGCTGCGCAAACAGCGGGACCGGGGCGCGTTCGTCGGGATGCTGTCCAACATGGTGCCCACCTGGGACCGGCACTGGCGGCGGATGATCGACCCCGCCGGGCTCTTCGACGAGGTGCTGCTGTCGTTCGAGGTGGGCCACCGCAAACCGTCCCCCGGCATGTTCGAACTCGCCGCCGCGCGGGCCGGCGTCCCCGCGGAGCGCTGCGTCCTGGTGGACGACCTCGCGCACAACTGCGCCGGCGCCGAGGCGGCCGGCTGGCGGGCGGTGCTCTTCACCGACGCCGACAGCGCGGGCGCCGAGCTCGACGCCCTGTGGGACGCGGCCGGATGAGCCGGCCGGACCCGATGCCACCAGCAGGCCCGCAGCGACAGCGCAGAAGCAGAAGGAGACGCACATGAGCCGGTCCGTCCTCGTCACCGGTGGCAACCGGGGCATCGGACTCGCCACGGCACGGGTCCTGGCGGCCGAGGGCCACAAGGTCGCCATCACCTACCGCAACGGGGAACCGCCGCCCGGCTTCTTCGCCGTACGGTGCGACGTGACCGACCCGGCCCAGGTCAAGGCCGCCGTGGAGGACGTCACCGTTCAGCAGGGCGCCGTGGAGATCCTGGTGTCCAACGCCGGCATCACCCGCGACCAGCTGCTGATCGGCATGCCGGAAGAGGACTTCCGGGCCGTGATGGAGACCAACTTCCAGGCCGCCGTCGGCGTCACCCGTGAGGTCGTACCGGCGATGATCAAGGCCCGGTGGGGGCGGCTGATCTACATGTCGTCCATCAACAGCATGTCCGGCGCACCCGGCCAGACCAACTACGCCTCCGCGAAGGCCGCGCTGATCGGCTTCGCCCGGTCGCTCGCCATCGAGGTGGGCCGACGCAACATCACCGTGAACGTGGTGGCCCCCGGCATGATCGAGACCGACATGGTCGAGAACGTCACCGACGCCCGCCGGCAGGCCGCCCTCGCCAGGACCGCCCTGGCCCGCACCGGTACGGCCGAAGAGGTCGCCGCCGCCGTGCGCTTCCTGGCCGCCGACGACGCCTCGTACGTGACCGCGGGCGTCATCCCGGTCACCGGCGGACTGGGCGCCGGGCACTGAGCCCGGCCGCCTCCGCCGCCCGCTGACCCACCGTCACACCAACCCGTTCCGCACCTTCCGTTCCGCACCTTTCTTCCACACACTCCTGAGGAGAACCGTCATGAGCGAGGCTCTCGACCTGTCGATGAACATGGGCCTGATCTTCAACGACCTCGACGAGGAGGCCGCCCTGAAGTACGTCGCCCCGGAGTTCGTCGACCACGAGGCGCAGCCCGGCGTGCCGAACGGCCCGCTCGGCTACCTCGGCACCGCCCGCTGGGTGCACAGCGCCTTCGCCGGCGCCACCTGGGAGCACCTGGACAGCTTCTCCGAGGGCGACCGCGCGGTCCTGCGGCTGCGCTTCACCGGCAAGCACACCGGTGACTTCCTCGGGATCGCCCCGACCGGGCGCGACGTGGACGTCGAGCAGACCCACATCTACCGCATCGAGAACGGCAAGGTCGTCGAGCACTGGGGCTTCCGCCAGGACCTGCTGATGCTGACCCAGCTCGGCGCCATCACCCTCAAGCCGCCGACTCCGGCCGCCGCCTGACCCCGGGGACGTCCGCCGCGCGCACCTGTGCGCCGCGGACGTGCGCCGTCGAAACAAACCGACTGACCGACCCGCCCGACCGACCACCGAACGACCCACGAAGGGACCTCTCATGACCGTGCAGAGCATGGAACCGGCCACCGACCTCCGGCTCCGAGTCATCGACATCGTCAACGAGGAGCTGGAGCTGGAGGACGGTGAGCTGACCGAGGACGGCCACTTCATCGAGGACTACGACAGCGACTCCCTCACCCTCATCACCGTCGTGTCCCGAATAGAGAAGGAGCTCGGCCACGTCCTGCCCAAGGAGGAGCTGGAGTCCCTGACCACGCTGCGGGCGCTGCTGGCGGCCGTCGAGGGAATCGCAGCCCCGAATGCCTGAGTCCGCCCCGCGCCGAGTCGTCATCACGGGGCTCGGAGCGGTCAGCCCGGTCGGTATCGGTGTGGACGTCTTCGCCGATGCCGTCCGGGCCGGCCGGGTCGGCATCGGGCCGATCCGCAGCTTCGACGCCACCCCGTTCCACAGCCGCAAGGCCGCCGAGGTCGACGACTTCGACCCGGCCGCCGTGCTGCGCCACCTCGACCCCGAGCGGTGGGGCCGCAGCGCGCTCCTCGCCGCCGCGGCCTCCCGCCTCGCGGTCGAGGACTCCGGAATCGACCCCGACACCCTCTCCGCCGGCCGGTCCGGGTCCATCATGGGCACCACCAGCGGCGAGTCCGCCGTCGCCCAGAGCCTGGGCGGCCAGTGGGTCACCCAGGGCCTCAAGGGTCTGGAGCCCCGCCTGGTGGGCCAGTTGCCGGCCGGTCAGATCGCCGGCGCCGTCAACGCCGAACTCGGCCTGTGCGGCGACGCCCAGACCATTCCCACCGCCTGCTCGGCCAGCAACTACGCGCTGGGCTACGCCTACGACATGGTGCGCTTCGGCGAGGCCGACTTCATGCTGGCCGGCGGCGCCGACTCGGTGAACCGGCTGACCCACGCCGGGTTCTACGCCCTCGGCGCCATGGCCACCGACCTGCCGCAGCCGTTCGACGCGAACCGCTCCGGCATCATCACCGGCGAGGGCGGCGCCGCGCTGCTGCTGGAGCCCCTCGACCACGCGCTGGCCCGCGGTGCCCGGATCTACGCCGAGGTGCTGGGGTACGCCGCCAACTGCGACGCCGACCACATGGTGCACCCGGACGCCGGCTCCATCGCGGCCTGCATCGAGACCGCCCACCGCAACGCCGGCGTCACCCCGGACCAGATCGACTACATCTGCGCCCACGGCACCGGAACCCCGACCAACGACGCCACCGAGGTGCGGGCCGTCCGGCAGGTCTTCGGCGACCGGCTGCCGCCCATCAGCTCCATCAAGTCGATGCTCGGCCACACCATGGGCGCGGCCAGCGGCTTCGGCGCCATCGCCTGCTGCACCGCACTGGAGCAGGGCTTCCTGCCGCCCACCGCGAACCTCGTCGAGACCGACCCCGAACTGGGGCCCGGTGTGGACTGCGTCCCCGGCCGGGGACGGGACGCGCGGCCGGCCATCGTGCAGAACCACGGCTTCGCCTTCGGCGGCAACAACGTCATCACCATCCTCGGGAGGTACACGTGACCACGGCCGCCCCCGTGCGTCCCCTGGCGGTCGTCGGCGCCGGAGTGGTCTCCAGCGCGGGCTACGGACTGGCGGCCCTGGGCGGGCTGCTGGACCGGGAGCCCGCGCCGGTCCCCGACACCGACGCGGACGCGGCGTACCCGCCCCTGCCGGTCCGGCCCGTCGCCGGCTTCAGGGCCGCCGACCACCTGGGCCGCAAGGGCACCAAGAACCTCGACCGGCTGGCCGGGCTCAGCCTGGTCGCCTGCCGGCAGGCGCTCCAGGAGGCCGGGCCGGCGGCGGACGGCGGCCGGCCGGACCGCACCGGCGTGGTGCTCGCCACCAACACCGGTTCCATCGCCGGATACTCCGACCTGCTGTACGAGACGCTCACCCTGGACAAGCCGTATCTCATCAACCCGGGGAAGTTCGCGGGCAGCGTGATGAACTGCAGCGCCGGGCAGATGGCCATCCGGCACGGGCTCAAGGGCCTCAACGCCACGGTGGCCGGCGGGCGCAGCGCCAGCCTCTACGCCTTCCGGCACGCCCGGCTGGCGATGGCGGCCGGGCGTGCCGACCGGCTGCTGGTCGGCGGGGCCGAGGAGCTGAGTGCCCCGGCGGCCTGGGCCTGGCACCACGCCGGGACGCTGCGGCCGGCCGCCTCGGTCGGCGAGGGCAGCGCCGTGTTCGTCCTCTCGGCCGCGGCCGAGGAGCCGGCGCCGGCGGACCTGCTGGCCTGCGAGGTCGGCTTCCAGGGCTGGACCGGGACCACCGGGCGGGCGGGGCGGCGGCAGGGCCTCGCGCAGGGACTGTCCGACGCCATCACGCGGGCGCTGGAGCGCAGCGGGGTGAGCGCCGACGAGGTCGGTGTCGTGTCCCTGGGCGCCACCCACCACGTCGGCCTCGACCGGCTGGAGGAGCGGGCGGTACGGCTGGCGCTCGGCCGGGTGCCGAGGCGGCTGCGGGTCACCGAGGCGCTCGGGGAGACCTACAGCGCCAGCGGTGCCCTCCAGCTCGCCGCGCTCCTCGCGCACTGGCACACCCACCCGCCCCGCCCGGACGGCCCGCCCCCCGTCGGCCTGGTCACCTCCATCGGCCACGACGGCAACACCGGCGCCCTCCTGGTCCGCGCCCGCCCCTGACCGGCGCCCCGCACGCCGACGACGACGGGCCGCGCCCGGCACGGACGTGAGCCCGCACGGACGTGAGCCCGCACGGCCGGCCCCGGCCGGGGCCGGAGGGCGTCGGGGTGCCGCCGCCGTCGGCCGGCCGGGGCGGGCCTCCGCGCGTCGTCGCGGTGGCGCCGGACGGGGCCGGCTCGCCGGCGGGTGCCGGCCGTGCTCGGGTCAGCGGACGGCGGAGTCGTCGTCGCCGCGGTCTGGCGAAGGCGCCGGTCGGCCGTCGGCGGCGGCCGGGCGCCCGCACGTCCCGCGGGCTGTGCCGCATGCGGTGGCGTCGTCGACGCGCCGGAGCGGCCGGGCGCCCGCGGCCTCACCCATGTCCCCCCGGAGCCCCCATGAGCTCCCTTCGGACTTCCCCGGGAGCCCCCGCGGGAGTCCGGGGATCCGCACTACGAGAACAGGATGGTTGACCTGCATGCTGAAGCGGGACGAGTGGGACGCCATTGTCGTCGGGAGCGGCATGGGCGGGCTGGTGTGTGCGGCGTACCTGGCCGTGAGCGGCCGGCGCGTCCTCGTGCTGGAGCAGCACGACGTCGCCGGCGGCAACAGCCATGTCTTCCGGCGCCGCAGAGCGTACGAGTTCGATGTGGGCGTGCACTATCTGGGCGACTGCGGACCCGACGGTGTGCTGCCGGCGATCTTCTCCGGGCTGGGCCTCGGTGACCGGGTGACCTACCGCGAGATGGACCGGGGCGGCTTCGACCGGATCGTGCTGCCCGGCCTGACGGTGGATGTGCCGGTCGGCTGGGAGGCGTACACCCGGCGGCTGACCGAGGCGCTGCCCGGGGAGGCGGAGGGGCTCACCCGGTTCACCGCCGTCTGCGAGGCGGTCGCGCAGGAGACCCGGGGGCTGCTGCTCTCGGACGGTGAGCTGTCCGTGGCCGACCTGATGGCCCGCACGCCCGTGAGCGCCGAGTGGGGGCGCCGTACCCTCGCCGACCTCTTCGACCACTGCGGTCTCGGCCCGCGCGCCCGCACCGTACTGGCCGCCCAGTCGCCCAACTACGGGATCGGCCCGCGCGAGGCCGCCGTCTCCACCCACGCGGCGGTCACCGACCACTACCTGCGGGGCGCCTACTACCCCGAGGGCGGCGGTCAGGTCCTGGCCGCCGCGCTGGTCGAGGCCCTGGAGGCGCACGGCGGGGAGCTGCGGACCAGGAGCCGGGTGGCCCGCATCCTCGTCAAGGACGGCAGGGCCACCGGCGTGGGAATGACCGACGGCGAGGTCCTGCGCGCCCCCCTGGTGGTGTCCAACGCCGACTACTCGAGGACCGTGTTCGACCTCGTCGGCGAGGAGCACTTCGGCCGCCGCGTGGTGAACCGGACCCGCCAGGCCCGGATGGCGCTCCCCCTGGCCACGCTCTACATCGCGCTCGACACCGAACTGCCCGCGCGTCCCAACGCCAACCTCTGGTGGTACCGGGACGACGACATCGAGGGCTACTACGACCGGGTGGCGCGGGAGAGCATCACGCCCGTGCCCTTCCTGTTCGCGTCGTTCGCCTCGCTGAAGGACCCGGGCACCGCCGCCGTCTGCCCGCCGGGCCACAGCAACTTCCAGGTGATGACGCTGTGCCCGCCCTCCTACGAGTACTGGGGTGTGGGCGCCGGCCCCGCGGCCGGTGAGCGCTACCGCCGCAACACGGTCTACCAGCGGCGCAAGGCCGAGCTGACCGAGGCGATGCTCGGCGCGGCCGAGGAGGCGCTGGGGCCGTTCCGCGACCACGTCGTGCACCTGGAGACGGCCACCCCCATCACCCACGAGCGCTACATCCTCGCGACCGGCGGCACCCCCTACGGCCTGGCCCAGTGGGGCGGGGTGGGCAACCGCCCCGACACCCGCACCACCGTCGAGGGCCTGCACATGGTCGGCACCAACACCCGCTACGGCACCGGCATCACCGGCTCCGCCGTCGGCGGGATGGCCTGCGCCGCGCAGATCCTGGGGCGCGGGCTGCTCGCCGAGGTCCACCGGGGCGCGCTGCTCGGCGACCCGGACCTGCTGCCGGCGCGCGGCGCCGACTGGGACCCGCTGGCGGTGTCCCGGGGCGCCGGCCGCCGGAGCGCCCGCGGGCTGGCCCGTATCGGCTGACGCCCCGTGTGCGTGGCGCGCATCCGCCCGGCCGGGGTGACCCGGCCGGGCGTCCGGCGTGCGCGCGTCCGGCGGGGCGCACGCGAAACGGTCCGTGAGCCGGAGATGTCCCTCCCGCTCACGGACCGGTGCCGTCCTGCGTGCCGTGCCCGTCGTGGCTGCCGGGCCCGTCGTGCGTGCCGTACCCGGCGCGCGGGCCCGCTACTTGGGCCGGCCGGTGCCCAGCTGGCCCGCCCAGCCGCCGTCGACCCGCAGCAGCTCGCCGGTGACGTAGGAGGAGTCCGGGCCGGCCAGGAAGGACACCGCGCCGGCGACCTGCTCGGGCGTCGCGAACTCGCGCAGCGGCAGCTGGCGCTTGATGGCGCGGCCGCCGTCCTTCTCCAGCAGCCCGCCGATGAGTTCGGTCGCGGTGAAGCCGGCGAGCACGGCGTTGACCCGCACCTCGAAGCGGGAAAGCTCGATCGCGGCGGCCCGGGTGAACGCGTTCACGGCCCCCTTGGAGGCCGAGTAGTTGGACTGCCCGATCCAGCCGCCCTCGCCCATGACCGAGGAGATGTTGACGATGTTGCCGTCGCGCTGCGACATGAAGTGCCCGGCCACCGCCCGGGTGCAGTGGTAGACGCCGCCGAGGTTGACCTTCAGCACCTCCCACCAGTCCTCGGGGTCCTGGTCGTGGACGAGCCCGTCACGGGCCACCCCGGCGTTGTTCACCAGGATGTGCAGTCCGCCGAGGCCGGCCATGGTCTCCCGCACCAGCCGCGCGGCCTCGTCGGCGTCCGCCACGTCGGCCCGCACGGCGACGGCCCGCCCGCCGCGCGAGGTGATCTCCTCCACCGTGCGCTCGGCCTCGTCCTTGCGGGAACGGTAGTTGACGGCGACCGCGGCGCCGTCGGCCGCGAGGCGGACCGCGACGGCCCGCCCGATGCCCCGGGAGCCGCCGGTGACCAGAGCCACCCGACCTTCGAGCGTCATCAATCGTCTCCTTCTCCAGTCGCGTCGACGAATCCGGCCGATTCATCGAGGGGTGAAACAGAAGGTGAAACAGAAGGGTGAAACAGGGATTGCATCCACGCGGCCGATCAGAATGCGCCGATCCACCGTAGCGAGTTTCCCGGGCGCCGCGGCGTTCCGGCCAATGCCACCTTGGCGAGACCCGTGTTCCTTTCGAGGTATTTCCCCTGGCAGCGGGTGTTCCAGGTGGACTGCCGCGGGCTGCGGGAAATGGTCTGGCCGGTTTTCCCGGGTCGCTGGGAAGGTCGTTTCAGGACGAAATCGAGGGGAGGTACATCGACGATGAGCGGGAAAAGCGAAATGCCGTCCGTGATCATCGGATACGGGCACGCCGGCCGCGATCTGCACCACCGCGCGCTGCGGGACGTCACCGGCGGGCAGCCGCAGGTGATCGCCGTCGACCCCCGGCCCGCCGAGGTGGCGGGCGGGCAGTGGGTGCCGGACGTCAGGAGCGCCGTCACGGCGCTGTGGGCCGGCGGACACCGGGTGGCCGACGCCGTCTTCCATGTGACGGTGCCGCCGGACGCCCACCGGGACTGCCTGGAGCAGCTGGTGTCCGTCGGCGCCCGGCACTTCATCCTGGAGAAGCCGATCGCGGCCACCGTGCAGGAGGCCGCGCACCTGGTGGACGTCGCGGAGGTCACCGGTGCCGTCGTGCTGCCGATGAGCGTCTGGCCGGCCAGCCGGGTCACCGAGGCCGCCGAGGACCTGGTGGCGGCCGGGCGGATCGGTGAGCCGGTCTCGTACCACATGGAGCAGAGCAAGCCCCGGTTCCGCCGTTCGCTGCAGACCCGGGGCCACGCCAGCGCCTTCGAGGTGGAACTGCCGCACCAGCTGCTGCTCGCCCTGCACCTCGCCGGGCCGGTGGCCGAGGTGAGCGCCGCGCGCGGCTGGGACCTGCCGCTGCCGTCCGGGTCGCTGCCCCGGCTGGGCGGCGCCGAGGTCCGGCTGCGGCACGACTCGGGCGCGCTGACCACCCTGTACACCGATCTGTCCTCGCCGGTGCGCCGTCGCCGGCTGCACATCCAGGGCACCGAGGGCACCCTCGTGGCGGACTACCCGGTCTCCGGCGACGACGACTTCGGCCAGGTCCGGATCGCCGGCCGCCCGGTCCACCAGGTCGTCCAGGACGCCCCGCTGACCCGGTTCGTCGCCCAGGCGTACGCCCACTTCCGCGGCGAGGGCCCGGCACCGCACTGCGGGCTCGCCCAGCACCTGGAGTCCATGGAACTGCTCGACACCGCCCGGTCCGCCGCCTTCCCGGACGCCGGCGTCCCGGGCCCGCAGGAGGGCGAACCCTCGGGGCCCGCTCAGGAAGGCAGGGCGGCATGAGTACCGTACTGATCGTCGAGCCCCGCTCCTCCGGGCTCGAACTCGTGGTGCGCGCACGGGAGCTGGGACACACCGTGCTCGTCCTCGCGGCCGGCGCCGCGCACGGTGGCGGCGGCCACATCCACACCGAGGCCGGACGCGAGGCCCGCGCCCGCGCCCACCGGGTGATCAGCGCCGACACGGCCGACCGGGCCGCCGCCCTCGCCCGGATCCGCGCCCTGCACGCCGATACCCCGCTGGACGCGATCCTGCCCGGCTTCGAGCACTACGTGCAGCTCGCCGCCGACGCCGCCGCGGCGCTGGGCCTGCCCGGCATCGACCCGGACGGCGTGGCGCCCCTGCGCCACAAGCACCGCATGCGCCGGGCCCTCGACGCGGCCGGCCTCGACCAGCCCGGCCACCGGGCCGTCTCCTGCGAGCGGTCCGCGGCCGCCGCCTACGCCGAGCTGGGGCCGGTGTGCGTGGTCAAGCCCGTCGACCAGTCGGGCAGCCTCGACGTACGCAAGGTCCGCTCCGCGCGGGAGGCCCGCGAGGCGTTCCGCGGTGCGCGCCGCTCCGGCCGGGCGGGCGGGACGCGCGGCACCGGCCTGGTGCTGGTCGAGGAGTACGTGGAGGGACCCGAGTACAGCGTCGAGGGGTACGTCGAGGACGGCCGGGCGCACGTGCTCGGCATCACCGAGAAACTCCTCGGCGCCGAACCGCACTTCGTCGAGGTCGGGCACATCGTCCCGGCCCAGCTGACCGCGTCCCCGGCCCGCCGGATCGAGTCGTACATCACCCGGGTGCTCGTCGCCGTCGGGCTGCGCATCGGCCCGTTCCACGCCGAGGTGCGGATGTCCGGGCGCGGCCCGCTGCTGATGGAGGTCGCCGCCCGGCTGCCCGGCGACCGCATCCCCGACCTGCTGCGCCTCGCCCGCGGCCACGACCTCTACGAGATCATGCTGCGCTGCTACCTGGGCGTGCCCAACCCGGAGCCGGCCGCGCCCCGCGGCAGCACCCGCGCCGGCATCCGCTACTTCCTGCGGCCCGGCCTGGACAGCTACCGCGAGTTCCGGGTCGACCCCGAGCTGCGGTCCGACCCCCGGGTGCGGGAGATCGGGGTGCTCCTGCCGCCGGGCAGCGCGCTGCCCGACCCCGGCAGCTCGGCGGGCCGGCTCGGCTACGTGCTGGCGTCCGGCGCCTCGTACCGGGAGACGGCGGGGCTGCTGCAACGCGCCGAGGCATCCGTCACGTTCAGCTGACACGCCCCGCCGCGACCGCCCGTTCCCCACCGATCCGGAGTCCGGAGACCCCATGAACCGTCACGTACTGATCATCAACCGCTGGGCCAACTCCTTCGCGGAGTACCACCGCTACCTGGACCACACCACCGACCGCTTCGCCTACCTGACCACCGAGGCCGGGCGCGCGCCGCTCGACGAGCGCCTGGCCGAGGACATCCGGGTGCTGCCCGACCTGGGCGACACCCGGCAGGCCCTGGAGCTGACCGCCGAACTCGTCGCCCGCCACGGCCCGTTCACCCACGTCCTCGCGCTCTCCGAGTTCGACCTGGAACTGGCGGGCGAGATCCGCCGCCGCTTCGGCGTGCCGGGGCGCGGCCCCGACGAGGTCGCCGCCGTGCGGGACAAGGTCGTGATGAAGGGCCGGGTCGCGGCGGCCGGACTGCGGGTGCCCGCCTTCCGGGAGACGCCGACCGCCGCCGCCGTACGGGAGTTCGCCGCGCTGCACGGCCTGCCGTTCGTGCTGAAGCCGCGCGCGGGCGCCGACAGCCAGGGCGTGCACGTGGTGCGCTCCGCCGCGCAGCTCGACGGCCTGCTCCAGGACGACGACACCGTCGACCTGGCCGAGGCGCAGTGCGAGGAGTTCGTCGACGGCGTGCTCTACCAGGTGGACGGGGTGGTGTCGGGCGGTGTGCTGCTCACCTCGCGCTCCTGGCGGTGCGGCGGCAGCTGCCTGGACTTCGCCACGGGTACGGCCTTCAGCTCCGTCGCCAACGACGACCCGGAGTTCGAACGCCGGGTGACCGACTTCGCCGAGCGGGTCTGCGCCGCCCTCGGCATCACCGACGACGTCTTCCACCTGGAGGTGTTCCGCACCCCGCCCGCCGCCGGCGACGACCTGGTGTTCCTGGAGGTCGGGGCGCGGGCCGGCGGGGGACAGGTCCGGTACGTCTGGGACGAGGTGTACGGGGTCGACCTGGTCGCCGCCTCCGCCCTGGTCCAGCTCGGGCAGGAGCCGAGCGTCGCGCCGACGGACCTGTCCGGACCGGTCGCCGGATACCTGATGATGCCCGAACCGCCCGTCCGGCCGGCCGTCGTGGACGCGGTGACCTCGCTGGTGGACCGGGTGCCCGGGATGTACGCGGAGACGCTGCCGCCGCCCGGCGCGGTGCTCAGCGGCAACGGCGGCGCGGTGCACACCGCCGGTGTCTTCCGCTACCGCGCGGCCCGCTCGGCCGACGTCGAGGAGGCGATCCGGCGCACGCTGGCGGCGTACCGCCTCGACTGGCACCCGCTGCACACGGCGCCCGACCCGATCCTGCCGGAGGCCGCCGATGTCCGCGTCTGAGCTGCTCGACGCACCCGCGGCCGAGGCGGAGCCGGAGCGCCACCGGGGACTGTGGCACCACCGGGACTTCCGCCGGCTGTGGGCCGGGCAGACCGTCGCGCTGCTCGGCTCCCGGGTCACCGAACTCGCCCTGCCGGTCACCGCGATCGTGCTGCTGGACGCGGGCCCGGCCCAGCTGGGGCTGCTGAACAGCGCCCAGTACCTGCCGGTGCTGTGCGTCACCCTGCTCGCCGGGGTGCTGGCCGACCGGGTACGGCGCCGCCCGCTGCTGATCACCGCCAACCTCGGGCGGGCCGCGATCCTCACCGCCGTGCCGCTGCTGGCCTGGCTGGGCGGCCTGGGCATCGGGGCGCTGTGCGCGGTCGCGTTCGCCACCGGGGTGCTCACCGCCCTGTTCGACGTGGCCTACCAGGCGTACCTGCCGTCCCTGGTGCGCAAGGAACAGCTGGTCGAGGGCAACAGCAAGCTCCAGGGCAGCCGCTCGGTCGCGGAGACCGCCGGGCAGGGGCTCGGCGGCACGCTGATCCAGCTGCTCACCGCGCCCTTCGCGATCCTGCTGGACTGCTTCGGCTACCTCTTCGCCACCGCCATGCTGCTGCGCATCCGCACCCCCGAGGCCCGGCCCGCCCGCCCGGCCGGCGGCCGCTCCTCGGTGCGGGCGGACGTCGTGGCGGGGCTGCGGATGACGCTGCGCAGCCGGCTCCTGCGCGTGATCATGCTGCACGCGTCCCTGTACAACCTGCTCTGGGACGTCGTCCTGGTCGTCTTCCCGCTGTACGGCCTCCGCGAGCTGGGCCTCGGCCCGGCCGGGCTGGGCCTGGTCATCGCGGCCGGCAGCGTCGGCGCGTTCGGCGGCGCCCTGTCCGCGGGAACCCTCGGCGTACGGCTCGGGACGGGCCGCGCCATGGTCGTCGGCATGGCCGTGGCCTCCGCCGCGACCCTGCTGCTGCCGCTCGCGCCGGGCTCCGGCAGCACCCTCGGGTACGCGCTGCTCGGCACCGGCTACGTCCTCAACGGCTTCGGCATCGCCGTCTTCAACATCCACTCCGTCACCCTGCGCCAGGCCACCGTGCCCACCGAGCTCATCGGCCGGGTCAGCGCCACCTTCCGGTTCGTCACCTGGGCGGTGATCCCGCTGGGCGGGCTGCTCGGCGGCCTCCTCGCGGCGGCCGTCGGCCCCCGCGCCGCCCTCGCCGTGACGGCGGCCGGCCTCACCGCCGGAGCCCTGGCCTTCCTGTGCTCGCGCACGGCCACCCGCTCCTGACCGGCGGTACCGCCACCCCCGCCACCCACCCCTGTGCGAGCATCGGGCTCGTCACCGACCAGGAGGAACGAGGAACACATCGTGTACGTCAAGGTATGCGGCCTGAGCCGGCCGCAGGACGTGGCGGCCGCCGTGGCCGCCGGGGCCGACGCGGTCGGGTTCGTCCTCACCCCGAGCCCCCGGCAGGTCGGCCCGGCCGCCGCCCGCGCCCTGGCCGCCCTGGTTCCGCAGGGCGTCGCCACGGTCGCCGTGTTCCGGGGCGAGCCGGTCGAGGAGGTGCGCCGGGCCGCCGCCGCGGCGGGCGTCGACACCGTCCAGCTGCACGGCGGGGAGCCGCCGGAGGCGTTCGCCGCGCTGCGCGCCGACGGCTTCCGCCTGATCCGCGCCGCGTCACCGGGCGGTCCGGCCCCCCTCGACACCGGCGCCTACGGCGAGGAACTGCTGATCGTCGACTCGCCCGTGCCCGGCTCCGGCGAGCGCTGGGACCCGGCCGCGCTCGGCACCCCGCCCACCGGGTCCTGGCTGCTGGCCGGCGGACTCGGCCCGGACAACGTCGCCGAGGCGGTCACCGTCCTGCGGCCCTGGGGCGTGGACGTGTCCAGCGGCGTCGAACGCTCCCGGGGGGTGAAGGACCCCGCCCTGATCGAACGGTTCGTGACCGCCGCCAAGGCGGCCTCCTGACCACCGCGTTCCCGCGCGGTACTCCCCCCAGGGCACAACCGCCTGTCACCTAAGGCGGATTGAGGGCGCGGCGGTGCGGCCCGCAGTATCGGATGGCCGTCTCCCGGACGCGTACGGGCGCACCCAGGCACGCCTGGTGCACGGCACTTCCGTCCACCGCACCCGCCGAACCACCTGGGGGAAACCATGTGGCTGCCCACGTCCGGGAAGTACCGCGACTTCACCGAGCGCTATCTGACCCTGCACGACCGCTACACCGCCGGTGAGCTCGGCGAAGGCGAGTGGCGGGAGTGGGCCGAGCGGCAGCTGCGCACGGTCGTCGCGCTGGCCCGCGACGGCTCGCCCTTCTACGCCCGCCACCTCGCGGACGTGACCCCCGGCGAGCTGACCCTCGACGGGCTGCGGCGGCTGCCGTTCACCACCAAGGACGACCTGCGCGCGGCCCTGCACGACATCCTCAGCCGCGACCTCGACGAGGCGTGCTTCTACTACGAGACCACCGGCACCACCGGCCCGGCCACCCCGTGCCCCCGCGACGCCCGCGAGGTCATCGCCTCCAACGCGCACGTCACGGAGAGCTGGCGCGACATCTTCACCGACGTCTTCGGCGACCGCGCCCCGCGCGTCGGCATCATGGGCCCCACCGAGGTCCACTCGCTCGGCGACACCCTCGGCGACGTGGCCCGCAACGTCGGCTCGGCGGTCGCCAAGATCTGGCCGTACTCCCCGGTCATCGGCTTCCCCAAGGCCCTGCAGCTGATGCGGGACCTCGCCCTGGACGTGGTCTTCTGCACCCCCAACGTGGCACTGTCCCTCGCCAAGGCCGCCCTCGCCGAAGGGCTCGACCCGCGCCGCGACTTCGCCGTGAAGGTCTTCCTCGTCACCGGCGAGATGTGCACCCCCGACCTCGCCCGACAGATCGACCAGGCGTGGGGCGCCCGCACCTACAACGCCCTCTACGGCGCCCAGGAGACCCTGGTCATCGCCTCCGCCTGCGCCCGCGGCCGGCTCCACCTGGCCCGCCCCAACTACGTCGCCGAGATCGTCGACCCGGACACCGGGGCGTCCCTCGGCGCGTACGGCACCGGCGAACTCGTCGTCACCATGCTGATCGAGGGCGTCAAGCCGCTGATCCGCTACCGCACCGGCGACCTCGTCGAACTGAGCCGCAACGACTGCGGCTGCGGCATCCGGGGACCCGTCGTGCGGGTCGTCGGCCGCACCCGCGACCGGATCGCCCTCGGCGGCCGGCACTTCCAGGCCTGGCAGATCGAGCAGGCCGTCCTGGACGGCGTCGACCACGCCTACGGCTACCAGGTCGTCATCGACCGGGACGAGGCCGGCGACGACGTGCTCACCGTCCGCCTCGACCTGCCCGGCGGCTCCGCGCCCGGCCGGGACGCCGCCCACGCGGCCCGCGTCGCCGGCGCGCTCGGGGTGCGCTGCCGGGTCGAGGCACTGGCCGAGCTGGACCCCGTCACCACGACCGGCGCCTTCGTCAGCTGGAAGGCCGCCCGCATCCACGACCGGCGCGGCCCGCTCGACCACGAGGCCGCCGCCGCCCGCCGGCTCGCCGGAACCCGGGGGCACCGCGCATGACCGAGCCCCTGCCGGCCGGCCCGGCCACCACCCTGTCCGACCCCGACCTGACGCCGTTCCCCATCCTGTGGGAGCCCGCCCGCATCCCGCACTCGCCGCTGCTGCGCCCCGGCACCCTGCGCGTCGGCACCCTCGGCCCCCACGGCACCACCTCGATGGTCGCCCTGGACCGGCTCGCCCGCCGCCTCGCCCACCTCGGCGGACCGGTCGTCGACCCGGTGCCCTACGACTCGTTCGAGGAACTGCTCGCCGCCGTCGGCAGCCGCGGCGGACCCCGCTACGCGCTGGTGCCCGGCGCCGCCGAGTGCGCCACCCGCTTCTTCTGGTCCCCGGCGCTGCGCCTGGACGCCACCTTCTCCACCCCGACCCCCCAGTACGGCATCGCCACCCGCGCCCCCGGCCTGACGGAAGGCGTGCTGCGGCTGGCCACCCTGCACGAGACCCGACGCCTGGTGGAACTCCTCGACGGCGTCGAGGGCGGCCGGGGCGGCTACGAGGTCGCCTGGGTGTCCGCCGAGTCCACCCTGCACGCCGCCCAGCTGGTGGCCGAGGGCCGCGCCGACGCCGCCGTCACCAACGAGCCCGGCCGCGCCGCGCACCGCCTGGTCTTCCAGGCGTCGCGGCCCGGCGTCCCCATGGTGTGGATGGTGTTCGGGCCCGCCGTGCTCGACCGACCCGCCGCCTACGCCACCTCAGGAGCCGACCACCGTGACCGCTGACCGCCGACTGCTGCTGCACGACGTCACCGTCCAGGAGGGCCTGGGCCGCGCCTCGCGGCCGGCCCGCTCCGTCCTGCTGTCCGGCGAGCGCGTCGAGGCCGTCCTGCCGGCCGCCGAGGCGCCCGCCGAGGGCGACTTCGTCCGCTGGGACCTCGCCGGGGCGACCGTCATGCCCGGCATGACCCTCGGCCACACCCACATCGCGTACGTCAACGTCACCAACGGCCGCGAGACCCTGTTCAAGTACCGGGTCCCGGAGGTCGCCCTGCACGCCGCACGGCACGCCGCCGACCTGCTGACCTGCGGCTACACCGCGTTCGTCGGGGCCGGTTCGGTCGCCGGGATCGACATGGCGCTGAAGAACGCCATCGAGGCCGGCGTCATCCCCGGCCCGCGCGTCACCCCGTGCAGCCGCGACCTGATGGTGTCCGGACCGCCCGGACGGCGCAGCCCCGACCTGAAGCAGCGGATGCCCCGCGAGCTGATGCCGGTGGTGGACGTCCTCGGCGACCTGGTGAAGTACACCGAGGAGGAGATCGACGAGGGCGCCGAGATCATCAAGGTGTTCTCCTCGGGCGACGACACCTTCCCCAACGCCCGCTCCGAGGAACTGCTGTTCAGCAGGGAGGAGCTGACGCAGGTGGTGCGGACCGCGCATGCCCGCGGTGCCCGGGTGCGGGCCCACTCCCGCGGGCTGGACGGCATCCGCAACGCGCTCGCCGCGGGCGTCGACGTCATCGACCACGCCACCTACGCCGACGACGCGGCGCTGGAACAGATCGCCGAGCGCGGGGTGTTCGTCGTGCCGAGCCTGTTCCAGCCGGACCGGCTGCTCGCCCTCGGCGAACGGTTCGGCAAGGCCCCCGACTACCTGGAGGCCCTCGACTTCGAGAAGGAGATCGAGAACACCCTGCGCTTCCTGCCGCTCGCCGAGGACCTCGGCCTGAAGATCGTGCCCGGCGACGACTTCGGGTTCGCGTGGACGCCGCACGGCACCTACGCCGACGAGCTGGTGATGTACGCCGAGCGGGCCGGCATCGCGCCCGAGACGGTCATCAAGTGGGCCTGCGCCCACGGCGCCGAGCTGGCCGGGCGCGGCCACGACGCCGGGACGGTGGCGCCGGGCCGCCTCGCCGACCTGGTGGTCTGGGACCGCGACCCGGCGGCCGACCTGCGGGTGCTGCAGGACCGCGGCGCACTGCGGTCGGTGCTGATCGGCGGGCGGCACGCGGCGGGCCCGCTGGCGCCGCCCGTGCGCTGAACGCGCCGCCCCTGTCCTGCGACGGGCTGGTCACCCCGCCAGGGTGAGCAGCCCGTCGCGCTCGTTGCGGGGCAGCGACAGCAGGCGTGCGGTGTCCTCCCGGCCGCCGTGCGGCAGCAGCAGCACCCGCAGCAGGTCGATCATGCGGTCGATCAGGCCGCGCGCCGCGGCCATGCCCTCGTGGTCCTCCTCCGGCGCGAACTGGTCGTGCACGAAGGCGGGGAAGCCGCTGCCGGCCACGATCATCCGGTTGAGCAGCACGTTGTCGATCAGCTGCCCGTACACCCGGTCGTGGCTGTAGCGGCGGCCGGTGACCACCACGCCGGCCACCTTGTTGGCGAGCGGGCGCTCGAAGCGCAGATGCCCCACCCCGGCCCGCTCGATGAAGTTCTGCATGGCGCCCGCCAGCCCGAACCCGTGCACCGGCGCCGCGTACAGCACCCCGTCGGCCCGCACCAGCCGGTCCACCAGCGCCGGGACGTCGTCGTCGACCGCGCACGGCACGGGCCGCACGTTGCAGTCGCCGCACGGCCCGCACGGCGTGATCCGGTACTCGGCGAGCGGGATCACGTCCAGGTGCACGCCGTGCTCGGCGGCCGCCGCCGCCAGCACGCGCAGGACCCGCGCGGTGAGACCGTCCGGCCGCTCCGAGCCGTTGAGCGCGGCTATGGTCGCCCAGGGGATGTCACTGGCCATCGCTGTATCCCTCCAAGGAAGTTGTCGACGAAGGCCGCTCCCGACCTCGTCGTGATGCTCTCGGGGTGGAACTGCACGCCCTCCACCGGCAGCCGGCGGTGCCGCAGCCCCATCACGCAGCCGTCCTCCCGGGCCCGCGCGGTCACCACCAGCGCGTCCGGCGGCGGATCCGCCACGGCCAGCGAGTGGTAGCGGGTGACCTCGGTGCCGCCCGGCAGGCCCGCGAAGACACCGGTGCCGTCGTGGGCGAGGCGGCTGGTCTTGCCGTGCACGGTCCGCGCCGCCCGCTCGATCCGGCCGCCGTAGGCCAGCCCGATCGCCTGGTGCCCGAGGCAGATCCCGAGCAGCGGCACCCGGCCCGCGAACCGGCGCACCAGCTCCACGTGGCCGGAGTCGGCCGGATGCCCGGGACCGGGCCCGAGCACCACCGCGTCCGGGCGGCGGGCGGCCAGCTCGGCGGGGGAGTACGCGTGGGAGGCGACCAGCTCGGTGGCCGCTCCGCGTCCGCGCAGGTAGTGGTCGATGATGTGGACGAAGCTGTCGCGCGCGTCGACGAGCAGGACCCTCACGCCGTCAGCTCCTCGCCCGTCAGGGCGGTGTACACCGCGCCCATCTTGACCAGTGTCTCGCGCCACTCGCCGTCCGCCGTGGAGTCGGCGACCACGCCGGCCGACGCCTGCAGCGCGTACGTCCCCGTCACCGGGTCGTGCACGGCGGTGCGGATGCACAGGGCGAGCGTCGCGGCCCGGCCGCGGACGTCGACCAGGCCGACGGCGCCCGCGTACGCGCCGCGCGGCCGGCCCTCGATGTCCAGGATCAGCTCCATGGCGCGCACCTTCGGCGCGCCCGTCATGGTGCCCGCCGGGAAGGTGGCCGCCAGCGCGGACCACACGTCGGCGCCCTCGGCCATCTCACCGCGGACCGTGGAGACCAGGTGGTGAACCCGGGCGAACCCCTCGACCGCCGTCATCCGCTCGACCGCGACGGTACCCGGCACGGACACCCGGGCCAGGTCGTTGCGGCACAGGTCGACGAGCATGATGTGCTCGGCCCGCTCCTTCTCGTCGGCCCGCAGCGCCGCCACCCGGCGGTCGTCCTCGGCGGGGTCCGCCGAGCGCGCCGCGGTGCCCGCGATGGGCCGCATCACCAGGGACCGGCCCTCCAGCCGGAACAGCAGCTCGGGGCTGGCGCCGAGCAGGGTGCGGCCCGCCCACGGCACCAGGTACATGTACGGCGACGGGTTGGCCCGCCGCAGCCTGCGGTAGGCGTCCAGGGCCGGCAGCGGCGTGGTGACGTCGAGGCGGTGGCCGATCTGGATCTGGTAGACGTCGCCCGCCCCGATGTGCTCCAGACAGCGGCGGACGCGGGCGGTGAACTCCTCCCGGCGCACGGTGTCGCGCACCGCGGTGGGCCGGGGCGCCGTAGGCACCGGGGCCTCCTCGGCCGGCAGCCCGTCCACCAGAGCGGTCAGGTCGGCGCCGAGGGCGCCCGGCCCGCCGAACTCGGCTGCGTCCGCGTACAGCTGACGGGCCTCGCCGGTGTCCAGGTTGTAGCGGACGACGTACCGGAACAGCGTGAGGGCGATCTCCGGGGCGCCGCCCGGGGCGCGGGGCGGCAGCCGCTCCAGGTGCCACGCCGCCTCGTAGCCGAAGACCGCGAGGAACCCGAACGCGTACGAGCCGAGGGGGACGTCCGTCGTCACCGCGAAGCACCGGTCCAGTGCGCGCAGCAGCCGGGGCACGTCACCGGCGGCGTCGCGCACGGCCGTCCGCAACCGGTCGGCGAGCGCGGGCCGCCCGTCCACGGCGGGCCGCCCGTCCCGGACCGTGACCCGGGCCAGGACGTCGGCGCCGACGGCGGCGAACCGGCAGTCCTCGTCGGGGCCGGCCAGGCTCTCGAAGAGGAACACCTGGTCGTCGCCGAGCAGCCGGCGCAGCTCGGTGCACAGGGCGAGCGGGGCGTGCGGGGGCAGAGCGGTCCGCGCCACGGTCACCCGCAGGGGTGCGGTGTCCGCGCGCGGTGGTGCGGGCGCGATGGCGGTCATGGTCATCGTGGACGGTTCCTCTTCGGTCCGAGGGTCGGTTCAGCGGCGTACCGTCAGCCAACCAACACCCCCGGAACACGGGGCAGTCCACTGGCCGGGGGCGGTGCCGTACCACTTCCCCGCCCGGCCGTGACCCGCCGCCCGGCCGGGCCGGCTACACCGGGCCGCCCAGCAGGGCGGCCGCCTCCAGCAGCGCGTCCCGGCAGGTGTCCTCCTCGACGCCGGGCACCGCGCAGGCCAGCAGCAGCACCCGGCGGGTCCCGGGGGTCACCGCCTGGTGGACGCCGTCCCGGTGCGCGAACAGCGACAGCACCCGGGCGTCGTCCGCGAGCACCGGCCGCCCCGCCTCCGGCACCACCGGCCCGTCCGCGCCGAGCGCGGTGAACTCCTCCGTGCCGTCGGCGAGCCGCAGCCGCACCTCGCCGGTCAGCTGGTCCCGGTCGAACAGGCCGAGCGCGACCAGGGTGCGCACCGCGACCGCGTTGACCGCGTCGACGGCCGGGTTGATCCGCGGCCAGGACCCGGCCGGCTTGCCGCGCAGCCCCCGGTCGATCAGCGCCTGCACGGACGGCGGCTGCTTGTCGGGGTGGGAGCCCAGGCGCCGGCTCAGCTCCCGGTAGGCGGCCACGGCCGGCGCCGACCGCACCTCCGACCGGCTGGCGCCGGTCCACCGGGCGTGCGCCTCGGCCCACACGGAGTCGGCCGCGGCGACGCCGCCCGGGGCGATGTCCGCCTCCAGGGTGAGCACCTGCACCCCGGGCATCAGGGCGCGGGCCTCGGGCGAGACGTCGATCTTGCGGAAGGTGGGGGTGCGGCGTACGGCGCCGGTCATCGGGTGCCTCCGGAGAAGGTGAGGGTGTCCGCGGTGTGCAGGTCCAGGTCCTCGGCGGTGAGGACGCGGTCGGTGTCGATGAGGATGTTGTAGTGGTTCGGCGCGTGGCACTCGTCGAATCCGGCCACCCGCCCGATCGGCCCGCCCGGCCCCGTCACCAGGTCGCCCCGCTCGATCACCGTGCCCGCCGGGAACTCCGCGAAGCCGAGGAACCCGACGTGGTCGACGCGGTCCCCGGTGGTGGCGGGCCGGTCGGTGGTGGTGACCAGTTCGTGCACGTCACCGGCGCGCACGCACCGCGACCGCCACGGCGACAGCCGCATCCCGCGGTCGGTGCGCCGGTGGAACAGCAGCTTCACCAGCCGCGCGCCGACCGGGTCCTTGGCCGGCATCCGCAGCCGCTCCTCCTTCGTCCGGCCGACGGCGTACGCCTCCTCGACCAGGTCGACGATGTGCGGGCCGCGGTCGGGCTCGGCCCGGCCGTCCCGTACGACCCGGTGGAAGTCGGCCATGATGCCCGCGTACTCGTGGTCCAGGGACGACTTGAACTCCTGGAAACCGTCGAGCATGTCGGCGCGCAGCTCCCGGCCGTCCTTGAGGTGCACGGTGATGTCCTTGCGCTCGCCGCTCTCCAGGGCCCAGTCCAGGTCGACCCGCACCGGGATGCCGTCCTCGGTGGCCAGCCGCAGCTCGGCGCAGAACTCGACGCCGGCCCGCACGTCGCCGATGGTGGCGTCCTTCAGGGTGAGCGGGCCCAGCACGGTCTCCAGGGCGTCCAGGGCGTTGGGTCCGTTGTCGATGACGCAGCCGCCGCCGCACCGGTCGATGTCCTGGTACCAGCGGTCCGTCCCGGTGTGCTCCTCGATCTTCTCGTCGTAGTGGCCGGTGACGTGCGAGATCAGCGCCCGCTCGGGCAGCCGGGCCGCCAGGTCGAGGACGTGGACGTTGTAGCGGCGGTGGAAGGCGGTGAACAGCGTCGCGCCGTGGGCGTCGGCCAGCGCCGTCAGGGCGTGCGCGTCCTGCGCGGCGACGGTCAGCGGCTTCTCGCAGCACACGTGGACCCCGGCGCGCAGCACGTCCGCCACCACGGGGGCGTGCGCGTGGTTGGGCAGGGTGACCACCACGCCGTCCACCAGGCCGGAGGCGAGCAGTTCGCGGTGGTCGGTGAAGAGGGCGGTGTCCGGGCCGAACCCGGCCAGTTTCCGCTCGTCCAGGTCGCACACGGCGGTCAGCCGCAGCTCCGGGTCGTCCTCGACGGCCCGCAGGAAGAAGGGCGCGATGACGCCCAGTCCGATCACTCCGATACGCATGGTCGTGGGCTCCTTCTGGGATGTGCCGTCGTCCGTCGGGGGAGTGCCGCGGCGGTTCACGCCGCCGCTCGCAGGTCCTGGGCGGCCAGCGCCCCGGGCGCGGTGACCCCGAGCCGTCCGGCGAGCGCGGTCAGGCCCTCCGCGACCGGCAACGGCAGCTCGACGCCCTCGCGCCGCGACCGCTCGTAGCGGGCTGCCTCGGGGGCCCCGGGGTAGGTGACACCCCGCGTCGCGTACGCGGCGGCCGGGGAGTTCGCGACGGTGTCCAGCAGGACGCGGTTCTCGGCGGCGATGTCGTGGGCCGAGCCGAAGGCCGACGGGTCGATCACGATGGCGGTGTGGCCGACGTTGTCGTCGCCGGCGGGCTGCCCCTCGAGCACGCCGGGACGCGGGCCGTACGCGGAGCCGGACAGCGGGCCGCACAGCAGGTCGACCAGGAGGGCGAGGCCGAAGCCCTTGGCGCCGCCGGTCTCCCCGGGCCCGCCGAGCCAGGCGACGTCCGCCTCCTCCGCCATGAACGCGGCCGGGTCCGTGGTCGGCGTGCCGTCGTGCCGCACCAGCCACTCGCGGGGCACCTCCCGGCCCTCCCGGTGGGCGGCCTTGATCTTACCGGTGGCGACCACCGTGGTGCTCATGTCCAGCACGAACGGCACCCCCTCGGTGACCGGTACGGCGGCGCTGATCGGGTTGGTGCCGAGCATCCGCACCGTGCCGCCCAGCGGCGGTGCGACGCCCTGTGCGCCGCAGTTGGTCATCGCCAGCCCGATCAGCCCGGCCGCCGCCGCCTTCTGCGTGTAGTAGCCGGCGCTGCCGAAGTGGGTGCTGTTGCGGACGGCGACCATGCCGATGCCGGTCTGCCGGGCCTTGTCCATCGCGATGTCCATCGCGAGGTCCATGGTGACCAGGCCCAGCCCGCGGTCCCCGTCGAGCAGGGCGGCCCCGGACGTCTCCCGGACCACGCGCGGCGCGGCGTCGGCGGCGATCCGGCCGTCCAGCAGGCGGGGCGCGTAGATGTTCACCAGCCCGTTCGTGCCGTGCGTGGTGAAACCGTGCGCGTCGGCGTACGTGATCACGTCGGCGGCGGTGCCGGCGGCCTGCTCGTCGAGGCCGCACTCGGCGAGGACGGAGCGGACGAAGGAGGACAGGTCGGCGAGGGGGACGCGGACGGTCATGGCGGGTTCCTTCTCTCTACGGACGACGAATGTGTGGGTACGACAGGGAAACGGGGGGAGGAGGCCGGTCAGGCGACGCGGGCCGCGAACGCGTGGACCAGGTCCTTGACGCGCTGCGCGTAGGCGTCCAGGTCGTCGAGGTCCACGAACTCGCCCGGGGTGTGCGCCCCGTTGGCGTCCAGCCGGCCCGGCCCGCAGGCGGCGACGTAGCGGCCGGGGCCCGGCGCCCAGATGGCGTCGCAGGTGAACGCGGAGCCGTCGGCCAGCCCGTCGTGACGGACGAACCCCGCCTCGGACAGCACCAGTTCGGCCTCCGGGTCGCGGTTGCGCAACGTGGGCAGCCCCTGCTTCAGCCAGTCCAGGCGGACCACCCGCCGCCAGTCCCGCACCGTGCGCCGGTTGAACGGGTCGTGGGCGTGCAGCTGGGCGAACTCGGTGCGCGCCTCCTCGATCAGCACCTCCAGCGAGGCGGCGAGCAGCTCCGCCTGCTCGGTCGTCGGGTAGGCGATGTTCAGCAGCAGCCGCCCGTCGCCGTACACCCGGTTGTGGGCGGTGCCGGTGTGCAGGCCCGACACGCAGAGCTTGGCGCCCATGCCGTGGGCGAGCGGGCCGAGCCGGCGGGACAGGAAGTCGGCGAGGAAGCCCAGCAGCACGGTGGCGTTGTGGCCGTCGCCCGGGTGGTCGTCGGTGGAGTCCTCGCCGTGCACCGTGATCAGCGGGGTCATCGCGGCCGTGCAGCCGTCCATGAAGGTGCTGCCGGTGGGCTCGGCGAACACCATCAGGCGGCCGGTGTACCCGGCGTCGACCAGGGCGCGGGTGCCGTACGTGCCCATCGCGCCGCCCTCCTCGCCGGGCACCGAGGCGATCTGCACCTCGACCCGACCGTCCAGGCCCGGGTCCTCGGCGAACGCGGCGGCCACCCCGACGGCTGCGGCGATCCCGGGCCCCTTGTCGTCGACGGCGCCCCGGCCGTGCAGGACCCGCCCCTCCAGACGCGGCGGGACGTGGGGGCCCACCGTGTCCACGTGGAAGTTGACCACCAGGCGCCGCTCCTCCGGCTGCGGCGACCCGAACCCGACGACCACCGAGGGCTGCCCGGCCAGGAAACCGGGCAGATCCCGGCCCGCCGCCTCCCGTACCGGCGCCGGCACCTCGGGCCGCTCCAGCAGCTCCGGCGCGGGGGACTGGTGCAGCACGGTGGTGAAGCCGCGCTCGGCCGCACCGGCCAGGAACACCCGCTGCGCCCGCGCCGCGCCGTCCAGGGGACCGCCCTCCAGGGGCGACACCGAGTCGACGGCCATCAGCTCGGTCAGCCAGTCCACGTCGGCGGCGCTCAGGCCGGTGCCGGTGCGGGCCGTCCGGGTCGACTCAGCCATGGTGGCTCTCCTTCCAGTACAGGGCGCGGGCGGTGGTGTCGACACCGAGCAGCGCGGTGAGGCGGTGGGCGTACTCGCGGTATCCGGCGGCGAGCGCGCCGGGCTCGCCGGTCAGTCCCAGGTGCGGGATGCGGGCCAGGTGCGGCTCCAGGCTGTAGTGGCCGCGGTAACCGTGCTCCTCCAGCAGGCGCACGCACCCGGCCACGTCGGCCGTGCCCTCGCCCGGCATGGTGAACTCGGCGCTCCCGTCGGGCCGTACCACGCCGTCCTTGATGTGCACGTGGTCCACCCACGGCAGCACCCGCCACAGGAAGTCCAGCGCCTCGTAGCCGTAGGCCAGCCCGTTGCCGGTGTCGAACAGCAGGCGCAGCCGGGGGCTCGCCACCTCCTCCAGCATCCGCACCGTGTGCTCGGCGCTCTGCCCGCCCCAGCCCTGGCAGTTCTCGTGCAGCAGGGTCACGCCCAGCCGCTCCGCCTCACGGGCCAGCAGCCGCATCCGGCGCAGCGCCTCCGTACGCCACTCGTCCGGCGGGCGGCCGTCGTTCGGGTACGACATCACCCGCAGCCGGGAGCAGCCGAGCAGGGCCGCCACCTGGGCGGAGCGCTCCAGGACCGCCAGCTCGGCGTCCATGTCGCCGCCGACGGTGGTGGACCAGGAACCCACCGGGGTGTCCACGACCGGCACCCGCAGCCCGGTGACGATGGTGCGCCGCGCCAGGTCGGCCGCGTCACCGGTGGGCAGCTCGTGCAGGCCCCGCCCGTCGACGGTGCGCAACTCGATGGCCTCCATGCCCAGTTCGTGGTGGAGGGCCAGCTGGCCGGTCAGGTCGAGGGCGGCCTCGTCACCGATCCCGCACAGCCGGTCGGGGGTGATCCGGGAGCCGTTCAGCAGGGTCACCGTCGCTCACCGGCCCGCCGCGTAGAAGCGCTGGACGGCGTCCACCACCCGCTCGGCAGCGCCCGGCGCCATGTCCGGGTGCAGCGGCAGCGCCAGGGCCTCCCGGCAGAGCCGCTCGGCGACCGGGAAGTCGCCGGGCGCGTGCCCGAGTCCGGCGAACGCGGGCTGCAGGTGCAGCGGGCGCGGGTAGTAGACGGTGGTCTCGATGCCCTGCCCGGCCAGGTAGGAGCGCAGTTCCTCGCGCTCCCGGGCGCGCACCACGTACGTGTAGACCGAGCGCCCGGCGAAGCCGGCCGGCGGGGGCAGCAGCGCGGGGGCCAGCGGGCGCAGCCCCTCCTCGTACAGCTCGGCGACGGCGCGCCGCCGCTCGGCGAGTTCCGCGAGCCGGGGCAGCTTGCGCAGCAGGAACCCTGCGGTCAGTTCGTCCATGCGGCAGTTGAAGCCGAGCAGTTCGTGGTGGAAGCGGCGGCCGGCGGGCTGGCCGTGGTTGCGCAGCATCCGGGCCACCCGGGCCAGCTCCGGGTCGTCGGTGACGATCATCCCGGCGTCGCCGATGCCGCCGGCCGGTTTGGCCGGGAAGAAGGAGTACACCCCGGCGATGCCGTGCCGGCCCGCGGGCCGGCCGTCGACCTCGGCGCCCAGGGCGACCGCGCTGTCCTCGACCAGGTGCAGTCCGCGCCGGGCGGCCAGGTCGGCGAAGGCGCCCATCCGCGGGGAGCCGGTGAACAGGTAGGCGGGCAGCAGGGCCCGGGTGCGGTCGGTGACGGCGGCCTCGGCGGCGGCCGGGTCGAGCAGCGCCGTCTCGTACTCCACGTCGGCGAAGACGGGGCGGGCGCCGCGCAGGGCGACCGTGGAGGCGGTCGAGACGAAGGAGAACGCCGGGGTGACCACCTCGTCGCCCTCGCCGACGCCGAGCGCGGAGAGGATCACGGTGAGCGCCCCGGTGCCGCTGGCCACGGCGACGGCGTGGGCGGCGCCGGTGAGCCGGACGATCTCCGCCTCCAGGCGCTCCACCCGGGACTTCAGGATGAACTCGTCGCTCTCGGCGACCTCGCGGAAGACCTCCACGACGTCCTCGACCCAGTCGGCGGAGCGGGCAGGCCAGTCGGAGTAGGAGATGGCGGGAGTGGCGGCGGTGGTCACGATGCGGCTCCGGCTCCGTAGAAGGCGTGGATCAGGGCGGCGACACGGTCGGCCTGCTCGTCGGTCAGATCGGGGTACATCGGCAGGGCCACGGCCCGCCGTGCGGCGGCCTCGGCGACCGGCACCGGGTGGCGCGAGCCGGGCAGCGGGGCCAGCAGCGGCTGCTCGGTCAGCGCGCGCGGGTAGTAGGTCTCGGTCCCGACCCCGTGCGCGTCCAGGAACGCGACCAGCTCGTCCCGACGGTCGCACTCGATGAGGTAGACGTAGTAGACCGGATCGCTGGGCGCCTTGGCGGGCGCCTGCCAGGGCGTCGTCACCTTCCCGGCCAGTGGCGCCAGCAGCCGGTCGTAGCGGGCGGCCAGTTCGGCGCGGCGCCCGATCTCCTCGGTCAGCCGCTCCAGCCGGTGCAGCAGGAACGCCGACTGGAGTTCGTCGCAGCGGCTGTTGTAGCCGACCTCGTGGTAGACGTACGCGCCGTCGGTGTCCTGGCCGTGCTGGCGCAGCCGCCGGGCGCGGGCGGCGATCCCGTCGTCGTCGGTGAGCAGCATTCCGGCGTCGCCGAGCGAACCGAGTGTCTTGGTGGGGAAGAAGGACAGCACGCCCCCGCTGCCCCACAGGCCGGCGTGTATCCCGCCCGCGACCATGTCGATGCCCTCGGCGCTGTCCTCCAGCAGCAGCAGCCCGTACCGGTCGGCCAGGTCCTTCAGCGTTTCCATGTCGGCCATCTGCGAGAACAGGTGCACCGGCATGATGGCCCGGGTGCGCTCGGTGATCGCCGCCTCGGCGCGCTCGGGGTCCATGGCGTAGCTGCCCGGCAGGACGTCCACCAGCACCGGCTGCGCGCCCACGTGCAGCACCGCCGACGCGGTCGCGAAGAAGGTGTACGCGGGGACGATCACCTCGTCGCCGGGGCCGATGCCGGCCGCCCGGAGCAGGATCACCAGGGCGTCGGTGCCGTTGGCGACGGCCACCGCGTGCCGGGCGCCGGTGCGCTCGGCGATCGCGGCCTCCAGCTCGGCGGTGACCGGACCGGAGGTGAACCGCCCGGAGGCGGCCACCTCCCGGATCCTCGCCGCCAGTCGGGGCCAGTCGCGGCGGGCGGAGGCGGCGCCGCTGAAGAAGGGCACGGTGGTCTCGGTCATCGGGTGGCCGCCTTCAGGGAGGAGATCAGCTCGCTGGTGGCCCGGCGGCGGCCGGCCGCGTCGCGCGCCGCCCCGATCGCCTGGAGCAGCGCGCTGCCGACGATCACGCCGTCCGCCTTGCCGTGCAGCGCGGCCACGTGCTCCGGGCGGGAGATGCCGAACCCGACGGCCATCGGGGTGTCGCCGGCCGCGCGGACCCGGTCCAGGTAGGCGTCGATGCCCGGGTCGAGCTCCGAGCGCACCCCGGTGACGCCGTTCGCGGCGAGGACGTACAGGAAGCCGCGGGAGGCGGCGGAGGCGGCGGCGACCCGCTCCGGGGAGCTGCCGGGCGCGGTGAAGAACGCCTGGCCCAGGTCGGCGGCCCGGGCGTGCGCCAGCCACTCGGCGCCCTCGCCGACCGGCAGGTCCGGCACGACGAAGCCGTCGGCGCCCGCCGAGCGCGCGTCGTCGTACAGCTGGGTCAGCCCGTAGCGCAGGAACGGGTTGCAGTAGCCCATCAGCACGATCGGCGCCTCCACGCCTGCGGCGCGGGCCTCGGCGACCACGTCGATGGTGGCGGCGGTGGTGGTGCCGGTGTCCAGGGCGGCCTGCCCGGTGGCCTGGATGACGGGTCCGTCGCCCAGCGGGTCGGAGAACGGCACCCCCAGCTCGATCACGTCGGCACCCGCCTCCACGGCGGCCCGGATCAGGCCGACGGTCTCGCCGAGCGAGGGATACCCGGAGGTGAGGTAGGCGACCAGCGTCGTCTCCTCCTTGACCCGGTTGTCGGTGAAGGTCTGTTCGAGGCGCTTCATCGGGAGGTCTCCTCACGCTGCTGCAGGGCGGCCATGGCGGAGGTGAGGTCCTTGTCGCCGCGGCCGGAGAGGTTGACGAGGACGGTGCTGCCGGGCGCCATGCCGCGGGCCGTCTTCAGGGCGCCGGCCACGGCGTGCGCGGACTCCAGCGCGGGGACGATGCCCTCGTGCGCGCTGAGCGCGGCGAAGGCGTCCAGCGCCTCGTCGTCGGAGGCGGAGATGTACTCGACCTTGCCGGTGTCCTTGTAGTACGAGTGCTCGGGGCCGACGCCCGCGTAGTCCAGGCCCGGCGCGATCGAGTGGGTGAGCTGGATCTGCCCGTCGTCGTCCTGGAGCAGATAGGTGCGGGTGCCCTGGAGGACGCCCGGGTCGCCGTAGAGCAGCGGGGCCGCGTGCCCGCCCTGGCCGCCCCTGCCCTCGCCGGCGGCCTGGACGCCGACCAGCCGGACCGGGTCGTCGAGGAAGGCGCTGAACATGCCGGCCGCGTTGGAGCCGCCGCCGACGCAGGCCACCACGGCGTCCGGCAGCCGGTCGTTCTCCGCCAGGAACTGGGCGCGCGCCTCCCGGCCGATCACCGACTGGAAGTTCCGCACGATCGTCGGGAAGGGGTGCGGTCCGACCACCGAGCCGAGCAGGTAGTGCGTGGTGTCGGGGTGCGCGATCCACTCGCGGATCGCCGCGTTGATGGCGTCCTTCAGAGTCGCCGTGCCCAGCTCCACCAGCTCCACCCGGGCGCCGAGCAGCTTCATCCGCTGCACGTTGGGCGCCTGCCGCTCGGCGTCGACCCGGCCCATGTAGACGGTGGCGTCCAGGCCGAGGTAGGCGCAGGCCGCGGCCACGGCCACGCCGTGCTGGCCGGCGCCGGTCTCGGCGATGATGCGCTTCTTGCCCAGCCGGCGGGCCAGCAGCGCCTGCCCGATCGAGTTGTTGATCTTGTGGGCGCCGGTGTGGGTGAGGTCCTCCCGCTTCAGCCACAGCTTGACGCCGTTCTCCGTACGGCCGAGCCGGTGCAGCTCGGTGATGGGCGTGGGCCGCCCCACGAACATCTTCAGCAGCCGGTCGAGCTCCGTGGTGAACTCCGGGTCGAGCAGCGCCTTGTGGTACTCCGCCTCCAGTTCCTCCAGCGGGCCCACCAGGGTCTCCGCGACGAACTGTCCGCCGTACTCGCCGAATCGGCCGTTCACGAGGCCACCTCCAGAATCGGGACCCCGGTGTAGGACCGCAGGCGGGCGGCGGGGTCGGTGCTGCTGAGCAGGGACTCGCCGATCAGCGCGGCGTCGAAGCCGTGCGCGGCGATGCGTTCGATGTCGGCCCGGCCGGACAGGCCGCTCTCGCTGACGGTGAGCACGCCGCGCGGGATGTCGCGGCGCAGCCGGGCCGAGGTGTCCAGGTCCACCGCGAAGGTCTGCAGATCCCGGTTGTTGATGCCGACGACGCGGGCGCCGGCGGCCAGCGCCCGGTCCACCTCCTCCTGGGTGAAGGTCTCCACCAGCGCGTCCAGGCCGAGGCCGTGCGCGGTCTGCACCAGGTCCGTCAGCAGCGCGTCGTCGACGGCGCGGACGATCACCAGGACGGCGTCGGCGCCGCTGTCGTGGGCGAGCCGCACCTGGCGGACGTCGACCAGGAAGTCCTTGAACAGGACCGGCACGGTGACCGCCGGGTGCTCCGCGACGGTGCGCACCAGCTCCGCCGAGCCGCCGAAGTACGGCGTGTCAGCGAGCACGGAGACCGCCGAGGCACCTCCGGCGACGTACCGGCGGGCGGTGGGCACCGCCTGCTCGGGGTCCAGCAGCCGCCCCTTGGACGGCGACTCGGGCTTGACCTCGGCGATCACCGAGACCTCCGGCCCGCCCAGCGCGGCGGCGAACCGGCCCGGCTCGGCGGGGGCGAGCCGGCCGCGCGCGGCGGCGTCGGCCGCGGCCGGGCCGCTCCACGCCGCGCGTTTGGCGGCGACTATCTCATCGAGATGCATGGCCATGACGGCCCTCCGGGTTGCTGTCGGTTCGTACGGGACGTGCGCCGGCGGCGCCTGACGTGGTGCGCGGGGCGGGCGCCTCTCCCCGGACCCGGCCGACCGTGGCGCCCGCGGCCCGAGCGCGGCCGGCGCTCCCGGCGGCGGCCGGTTCGGCGGCGCTCCCGCCCCACCGCGCCAGGTGCTCGGCCGGCGCGGCCGGTTCCGGGGTGTCGCCGCGCTGCGGCGCCCGGGGGCGGGCCGGGCCCTGAGCGCGCCCGGCGCTCCCCGTGGCGGCCGGTTCGGCACCTCCCGTACGCCGCCGCGCCAGACGGTCGGCCAGCACGGCCGGAGTGGCCGGGGCCTGTGCGCGGGTGGTGCCCGGTGCGGGGTGCGG
Organism: Streptomyces sp. bgisy159; assembly: GCF_057707805.1. NCBI lineage: Bacteria > Bacillati > Actinomycetota > Actinomycetes > Kitasatosporales > Streptomycetaceae > Streptomyces > Streptomyces sp. bgisy159. The sequence continues at coordinate 87,718 of NZ_JBYIQX010000024.1, forward strand.
GCCGGGTGCGGGGGTGGCCTGCCCGGCCAGGCGGTCGGTCAGGGCGGCCGGGGCCTGCGCGTGGACGGCGTCGCGGGCGATGCCCACGGCGGTCGCCAGGTCGGGGGCGACCCCGGCCAGCAGCAGAACGGCGGCCGCGTTCAACAGCACCGTGTCCAGCAGCGGCCGCGGAGCCGTACCGGCGAGGACCTGGCGGGCCAGGGCCGCGTTCCGCTCCGGGCCGCCGCCCGCCAGCTCGGCCCGGCCCGCCGGGAGCAGGGGCAACTCGGCCGGGTCGACGGTGAATTCAGTGAGGTCGCCGCCGTCCACCTCGATGACGCGGGCGGGCCCCGCGGTGGTCAGCTCGTCCATGCCGTCGGCACCCAGGACCACCCAGGTCCGCCGGTGGCCGAGCAGCGCCGCGGCCTCGGCCAGCACCTCCTGGTCGCGCCGCGTCGCGGTGCCGATGAGCCGGCCGGTCAGCGGCACCGGGTTGGCGAGCGGCCCGGACAGGTTGAACAGCGTGCGGAAGCCGAGCCGGCGGCGGACCGGCGCGATCCTGCGCAGCGCCGGGTGCAGCGCCGGCGCGAACAGGAACGCGAACCGGTGCTCCGCCAGCTGGGCGGGGATGCGCTCCCCGGCGTCCAGGTCGACACCCAGCGCCTCCAGCAGGTCGGCGCTCCCGCACCGGGAGGTCGCCGCCCGGTTGCCGGCCTTGGCGACCGTCGCCCCGGCCGAGGCCGCGACCAGACCGGCCAGCGTGGAGATGTTCACCGAGTCGCTGCCGTCACCCCCGGTGCCGACGACATCGGCCGCCGGGCCCGTCCAGGCGACCGGCCTGGCCACCGCGAGCACCGCCCGCACCGCCGCGGCCACCAGCACCGGTGTCGCACCGCCGACCGCCACCGCGGTCAGGAAGGCGGCGACGTCCACCGGCTCCGTGGCCTCGTCCAGCAGCTCGGCCACCGCGTCCCGGGCAGCCTCGGGCGACACCGTACGGCCCGCCACCGCGTCCCGGGTGACGGCGGGCAGCGCCCGCGCACCGAGGAGGGCCGCCGTCATCACAGCACCGCCACATTGCTGACCGCCGCGAGCTTGTTGTGGGTGTCGAGGACCAGCGGCGGGATGCCCCACAGCACGTCGTGGTCCAGCCCGGGCACCGGCGTGACCAGCACCGCCGCGTCCTGCTGGGCGAGCTCCACCGCCGACCAGCCCGCCTCGGCGACCGGCTCGCCGTCCACGGTCAGGTCCGGGACCAGCGGGTCGTGGTACGACACCCGGGCGCCGGCGGCGCGCAGCCCGCGGATGACGTCCAGCGCGGGCGCGTTGCGCAGATCGGCGACACCGGACTTGTAACTCACCCCGACGATCAGCACCTTGGCGCCGCGCAGCGCCGAGCCGCGCTCCGCCATCAGCTCGGCCAGCCGCTCGACGACCTGCTGCGGGCGGCGCTCCACCCGCTCGTAGGCGGCGGCCACCAGCTTCATGTCCGTGCCGGCCGCCGCGGCGGCCTCGCGCAGGAACAGCGGGTCCACGGGGATGCACTCGCCGCCGACGCCCGGACCCGGGTAGTGCGGGAGGAAGCCGTACGGCTTGGTGGACGCGGCGTCGATGACCTCGCGGACCGGTATCTCCAGCTCCCGGCACAGGTCCGAAAGCTCCAGCGTGAGGCTGATGTTGACCAGGCGGAAGGTGTTCTCGAACACCTTCGACAGCTCGGCGACCTCCAGCCGCGAGGCCGGCACCACCGTCTCGCAGACCTGCTCGAAGAGCAGCGCCGCGCGGCGGGTGCACTCGTCGGTGAGACCGCCCACCACCTTGGGGGTGTTGGCGAGGTGCCAGCCCGCCGTGTTGGCCGGGTCGACCCGCTCCGGGGCCATCGCGACGTGGAAGTCGACGCCCGGCTGCAGGCCGGTGGCGCCGGCCAGCCGGGCCGCCGCGGCCGCCGTGGTGCCGGGCGGCACCGTGGACTGCAGGACGACCAGCATCCCCCGGCGCAGCAGCGGCGCGATCGAGTCCGTCGCCGACTCCACGTAGTCCAGGTTGGCCTGCTGGTCGCCGGTGACCGGGGTGGGCACGCAGACGATCAGGACGTCCGAGCCGGCCAGCTCGCCGGCCTCGGTGGTGGCGCTCAACCGGTCGGCGACCGCGGCCAGCTCGGCGTCGGCGACGTCCGGCAGGTACGACTCGCCGCGCTCGACCTGACCGACCCGCTCGGCGTCCGTGTCCAGACCGCGGACCGGGAAACCGGCGGCGGCGAACCCGAGACCGAGCGGCAGACCCGTGTAACCGAGTCCGACGATTCCCACCCGCAGCGTGCGGCGTCCGATCCTCTGGTCGAAGAGGGCGGCACCGCCGCGCGGATGAATCTCGGGAGCGAGTACGCCAGTCATTTCAGACATTGGGGTCTCCCCTCGGAGTGCTATAAATAAGGGCCGTTGGCGACTTCAATAAGGCCAGTGGACGAGGGGGGACACCCAGACCACTGCGGGGGAAACGGAGCAGACCAGATGGCCTGGCATCTGTCGGTGCAGGTGGACCGGGACTCCTCCGTACCGCTCACCACGCAGCTGCAGAACGCCATCAAGAGCCGCGTCGAGGACCGGGTCCTGCACCCCGGCGCGCGCCTGCCGTCCAGCCGCCAACTCGCCCAGGACCTGGGGCTTTCCCGCAGCGTGGTGGTCGAGGCGTACGAGCAGCTGATCGCCGAGGGGTACCTGGAGGCGGTCCGCGGCTCCGGCACCCGGGTCGCCGGCAAACTGCCCGAACCGGCCGGCGAGACCTCCCTGCTGGACGAGCGGCCGGCCACCGGGGCGCGCTGGGATCTCCGGGTCGGTATCGCCAACCTGGCGAATTTCCCCCGCCAGGAGTGGCTGAATTCCTATACGAAGGTCCTGCAGAGCGTCGGCCGCGAAGGCATGGACTACCCGCCGGTCTCCGGCATCGCCGAGTTGCGCAACGAACTCGCCGGCTATCTGGGCCGGGTGCGGTCGGTGCGTACCGAGCCCGCGCAGGTGATGGTCACCGCCGGGTTCGCGCAGGGGCTGGCGCTGTTGTCCGACTCCCTCCAGCGGCTCGGCATCCACGAACTCGCCATCGAGGAGCCCGGGCACAACGGGCAGCGCCGGTTCATCCTCGACACCGGGATCACCCCGGTGCCGGTGCCGGTCGACGAGGAGGGCCTGGACGTCGGGGCCCTGCACCGCAGCGGCGCCCGCGCCGTCCTGGTCACCCCGGCGCACCAGTTCCCGACCGGGGTGATGCTGTCACCGGAGCGACGCCGGCAGCTGCTGGCCTGGGCGCGCGAGCGGGACGGCTGGATCATCGAGGACGACTACGACGGCGAGTTCTGGTTCGACCAGCTCGCCCGGCCCGCCGCCCTCCAGGAGGACGATCCCGATCGGGTCGTCTACGCGGGCACCACCAGCAAGGTGCTGGTGCCCGGCCTGCGCCTGGGGTGGCTGGCGATCCCGCCGAAGCTGTACCCGCTGATGGAGCGGGTCCGCTCCCGACAGGACCAGGGCTCCGACACCCTCACCCAGCTGGCGTTCGCCGAGCTGATGCGCAGCGGGCTGCTCGACCGCCATCTGCGCCGGGTCCGCTCCCGCTACCGCTCCCGCCGCGAGGCGCTGGCCGCGGCCGTGAGGGAGTCCCTCCCGGAGGCCCGGCTCAGCGGCTGCGCGGCCGGCCTGCACAGCTACGCGCTGCTGCCGCCCGGTACCGACGAGGCGGCGGTGGTGCACGGCGCGCTGCGCCGTTCCGTCCTGGTGCGCGGCGGCGGACAGTTCCGTTTCAGCGGCCCCGCCGGCCCCCCGGCCCTCCTCCTCGGCTACGGCTCCCTCCCCCTGACCGGCATCTCCGACGCCATCGCCGCCATCGGGTCCTCCTACGAGGAGGCCCGCCGCCCCTGACCCTCACCGGGCCGGCAGGGCGGTCACCGGCCGGGCGCGGAGGCATTGCCGCCGGGGAGGGCCGCCGGTGGCGTTGCGCGGGGAGAAGCGGTCACCGGCCCGGCGCGGGACATTGCTGCGGTGAGACAGGCCGGCCGCCACTCCTGCGATGAGGCAGACCGCCCGTCCCGCCTCTCGTGCCCCCGGCGCCGGGGGCACGGTCGGGCCGGCCCGGTTGCCGCTCGGCGGGGTCGGGGCCGGTGGGGGAGGCGGGCGGCCGCCGCATACCCCGGCCGTCGGTGCCGTCGGTGCCGTCGGTGCCGTCGGTCGGGGTCGGTCGGCGTCGGTCCGGCCGGTGGGTGAGGTGCCCGGCCGTTCGCGGCGCGGCGTGGGCGCCGTCAGCGCATGAGGCGGCCCCGGGGGGCCGCGATCAGCTTCTGGGCCAGGGCCTTGTTCACCGCGTCGATACGGGACACCGCGTCGAGCTTGTCGAAGATGTTGCGCATGTGGCGCTTGACGGTGCCCTCGGTGATGCCGAGCCGCGCCGCGATCTGACGGTTGCTCATGGCCTCGGCGACGCAGGTCAGCACCTCCCGCTCGCGCGGAGACATGGGTCCGCCGTCCTGCTCGCCCGCCTGGTCGCCGCCCGTGGTGAAACCGGAGCGCGGGACCAGGATGGTGACCTGGTCGTCCTCGCGGGCGGCGTTGCGCACCGCGCCGAGCAGCGCCTCGCGCGAGACGCTCTTGTGCAGATAGCCCCGGGCGCCGAGCTGCAGCAGCTCGTGGACGAGCGTCTGGTCGTCGTACATCGTGAGGATGATGATGCGCAGCCCGGGGAACCGTTCCAGCAGCCGGCGCACCGCCGCGCGGGGGGAATGGTCCGGCATCTCCACGTCCAGCAGCACGACGTGCGGCCGGTGCCGCTCCACCAGTTCCACCAGCCCGCGCCCGCTGCTCGCCTCCGCCACGACCCGCAGGTCCGGCTCCGCGTTGAGCAGTTCGGTCAGTGCGGTGCGCAGCAGCGTGTGGTCGTCGGCCGCCAGGATCCGGATCGGCTCACTTCGAGGATTCAACGGAATCACCTGCGAAGTCCATCAGCGGGACGGTGAACGTCACCCGGGTACCGCCGATGTCGGGGCAGCTGGTGAAGAGGATGGTGCCACCGAGGAGTTCGACCCGCTCGGTGGCCGACGCGATGCCGTTGGCCCGGCCTCCCGTGGCCACCGCCGACACGTCGAAACCGCACCCGTCGTCCTCGATCAAGGCGTGCAGGCTGTGCGGCGCGATGTCGACCACCGCGAGAACGTGGTCGGCCCCGGCGTGCGCCAGCGAGTTGCGCAGGCACTCCCGCACCACGACGAACACCTCGTCGAGCACCGGCTGGGTGGCCCATTCCTCGCTGCCGTTCACCTGGATGCGCACTTTGGAGGAGGTGATCTCCATCGACTCCAGGAACGCCGCGAACGACGACTCCAGCGTGCCCTCGCGCTCCGCCCGGCGCAGCTGGGTGACCAGATCGCGGATGATCCCGAGCGACTCCGTCAGGGTGTCCTTGACGGCGCCGATCCGGACCGCGACCTCCTCGGGACTGCTCTCCCGGGTCAACTCGTGCAGTTCCAGCTGGCGCAGGGCGAGACTGACGTGGTTGCCGAGGTGGTCGTGGATCTCCCGGGCGAGCTGCCGCTGCGCCGCCGCGTTGGCCTCGCGCACCGTGTTCAGCAGGAACGTGTCGTGCCCGAGGGCACCCGCCTCCAGCCGCATCCCGATGCCGCGCTGCAGCGCCCGCACCCCCGCCTGGAACCGGTCCAGCTCGGCGGGTTCGGCCACCATCGACTCGGCGAGCGCGTCGAAGACCAGGTCGAAGAGGATGACCCCGGCGCGCAGCGAGTGCACCCCGCCGATGCCCTGGGTGGCCCGTTCCGTGCCCAGACCCTCCACCTGCTGTATCAGGGTGCCGCGCACATCGGCCCAGCCGCGGCGCATGCTCTCGGCACAGTCCTGAATGATCCGCTCCGCCTGCAGGGCACAGGTGTGCCAGGTGGCCTCGTCGGCGGTCAGCGGGCTTTTGATCTCCTCAAGCCGACCACGATAGGCCGCGACGATTTCTTTGGAACGAGCCAGGAGTTCTTCGGCTGTCGAACTTCTCCGGCCGGCTTCCGTAAAGCCCGAATGCACCAACGGGGACCCCCACCCCTCCAGAACCAACCCTGCGATCATCACTGTGTGGTTATGGGATGTCAATGTGAGCAAGCGCCCATCTCGCATCCTGAGCCTGATCCGGACATCGGCCACAGAAATGATCTCACGACGGCGTCAGGAGTACTTGTGGCCACGGACCCTACATATCCGTCAGGGCATCGCACCTCGTGGACGTACCAGTCCGCGGGGTCACCGGACCGGCGGGCCCGCCGGGGCCGGCCGGTGCGCGGCGGCCCGACCGACACCGGATCGCGCAGGCCGGTACCGGCCGCCTTCCCCACCGCCTCGACCGCGGTCCACGTACGGAATCCCGCCACCCGGCTCTGCGGCCCCACCTGCGGCAACCGGCTCCAGTCGAAGGCGGGCCGGACCCGTTCGACGTCCACGCCGACCGTGCCGGGGGCCCGTACGAGGCCCACCAGGGCGGCCGCTCCGGAGTGGGAAAGGCTGAACTCCAACTGTGGCCAAGGGCCGGTCAGCAGCACGGGCCGCCCGGCACCGCAGCCGCCGCACACCTCCGGCTCGGGGCAGCGGCGGGCCCACCGGGGCACGTGCGGGGGGACGCCGAGGTAGCCGGCGAGCAGGGTGCGCAGCGCCAGATGCGCGGAGCGGTAGCGGGTGCGGCCGGCGGGCCGCCGGAACCGCGCCGCTCGCGCGCGCTCATGGGGTGACAGGACCGAGTCGTCGGCGTCGAGCCGGACCCGGTCGAGAGGAACGGACCAGACATGGATCTCCCCGTGCGCGAGCGCCGGTGCGCTCGGACGCGGGGACAGCAGGGTGGGCATGAGGCTTCCCGGGGGTCGAAGTGGACCAGGGCTGCCAACGGCCCGTCACGGGAAGCGGATGCCGGAAACACCGGCGACCGCCGCACCTCAGCCAAGCGCGCGCGGGAAAAGAGGAAGCGGTCCACTTCGACGGCGATCCGGCGTACCAGGAACGGAGCCTCGCATTCGACTCGGATTCCGCCCGGATTCGGCGTGGGGCAAACGGACTTGAGGCCTCCGAAGGGGCGTACCACTTTAGGAGTACGAGTGGCACATTTGCGGAGCAGTCAGGGCGGTTCGCGAACCATAGGCTCCTCGACATGCCGATGGTGACGACATGGCCACTCTCCGTAGGTGCGCCCCGAGACCTGATATCCGGTATTCCCAGAACGGCGCTCGACTGCCTGAGGGAAACCCGTCCCGCCGTACTGGCGGCCTTCCAGCTCCGCTATCTCGCCGGCATCGCGCTCGCGATCGGGTCGGGCCCGATCGCCGGTGCGCGGCCGGTGCTCCAAGGAGTGCTCGGCTCCCTGGCGTGGTTCTGCGCGATCCTCTACACGTACCTCTACAACGGATGCACCGACTACCACGAGGACCGGATCAACGGCTCCACCCGGCCCATCGCCTGCGGCCGGCTGTCCCGCCGTACCGCCCTCGCCGTCGTGCGGTGCGCCGCCTGCGCCGCCCTGGTGTTCGCGGCCGGCGCGGGGCCCGGCCCGCTGCTGCTGTGCGTGGCGCTGCTGGGGCTCGGATACGGGTACTCGGCGCCGCGCACGCTGTGGAAGAACCGGACGCCCGCCGCGATGGCCGTGGTCCTCGGCTCCGGGCTGCTCACCTACTGCGCCGGCCCGCTGGCCGTCGGCGTCTCGCCGACCTCGCCGGCGCTGCTGCTGACGGCGTCCGCGATGTCGTTGTGGATGGCGCTGGTCGGCGCGGTCGTCAAGGACCTGTCCGACATCGCCGGCGACGCCGCCGCCGGCCGCCGCACCTGGGCGGTCACCCTGGGCGAGCGGCGCACCCGTGGCCTGGCCGCGCTGGGCGCGTGCCTGGTGGGCGGTGGCTTCACCGCCGGTGCGGCGCTCTGGGCGCCGCGACTGCTGCCGACCGCCGGTGTCGTGCTCACCGGTGCCGTGGTGCTGGCCGCGGTGGTCCTCACCGCACGTCCCGGCGACTCGCGCGGCCGCCGCCGGCGCCCGTACCGCGTGTTCATGACCACGCAGCACCTGGCCCACCTGTTCCTGCTCGCCCACGCCGTCGCCTGAGCGGAGGGGCCGGTGCCGCCGCACGAGGGGGAAGACGTGCGGCGGCCGTTCGGGAAGAGCCGGCTCCGGCTCCTGCATGCAATTCCTCGCGGAATGGCCGGCGGTCCGTCGATCCGCCGGTGTTCCGTCCGGACTCACGGCGACAAAGCTAGGCGTTCGAAAAGCCGGTCGACAAGGGGGAATCGACCAAGGGGACATGCCCCTCTTCCTTGGGCGTATCCGCCCACCACTCAAGTGGAATGCCGGCCGCCGAAACCGCGATCGTGGTGTTTCATCGTCCGGGAAACCCCGGAAAAGCGGCCCGGACGGTGATATCCGGGAACGGGAAGCGTTCGCCCGCCGCGCGCCGGTCCGTAGGAAGGAGACGGAAGACGATGACGACCCTCCGACTGGCGCTCATGTTCCCCGGCCAGGGAGTGCAGCGCCCCGGCATGGGCCTGCCCTGGACCCGCGGTCACGGCTGGTCCGTGGTGGCGGAGGTCGCCGAGGCGGCCGGCCGGGACGTGGCGGACCTGCTCCTCGACGCGGACGCGGCGACCCTGCGCCGCACCGACAACGCCCAGTTGGCCGTCTTCACCCTCGCCCTGGTGGCCCTGACGGAACTGCGCCACCAGCACCCGCTGGCCACGTTCCCCGGAGCGTGCGCCGGACACGGTGTGGGGGAGTACGCCGCGCTGGTGGCCGCCGGGATACTGGACCCGCAGGACGCGGTACGGCTGCTGCTGGTGCGCGGCGCGGCGATGCGGAGGGCCTGCGAACGGGCCGAGGGCGCGATGACCACTGTGGCCGGCCTGGACCCGGCGCGGGTGGAGCAGGTGGTCGACGACGCCCACGCGCGGGGCGGACAGGCCTGGGTCGCCCACTACGACGGGCCGCGCCAGGCGGTGATCGCCGGCCGGACGGCCGACGTGGCGCGCTGCGCCGAGGCGCTGCTGCGGGCCGGGGCGGCGAAGGCGACGCCGCTGCCGGTGGGCGGGGCCTTCCACACTCCGCTGATGGCCGAGGCGGTCGAGCCGGTCGCCGCCGTCCTGGCCGCCGCACGCTTCATGCCGGGCCACACGGCGGTGGTCGCGGGCGCCGACGCCCGCGCCTACCGGGGCGGCCCGCACTGGGCCGAGCTGCTGCGCCGTCAGATCACCGCGCCGGTCCGCTGGGCGGACACGCTGCGCGCGCTCACCACCGACCTGGTCTGTGACCGCCTGATGGAGATCGGCCCCGGCCGGACCCTCACTGCGCTGGCCGAGGCCACCGTCCCCCGCGTCCCCGGCTCCGCGTTCTCGGACCCGTCACGCTCCGCGGTCCCGACCGCCTGAGCCAGCGCGGCGGGCCACGGCGTGCGCCAGGGGGCGGGACCGGCCGGGGTCCCGTCCCCGTCGCATATGACGGCACGTCATGTCGGTCGCGCTTCCAACCTGTTACGTCCGTGCGGGGCCCCTTGTGCAATTCCTGTGGAAGCCCCAATCTTTCGGCTGACGCACGCACCGCCCCGATTGTCATGGGCATGCCCATCCGGTCCGTCGGGGTCGTGCCGCGCGCACTCCCCACCAGCGCACCACCGATTGAGGAGGATCCCTCAGATGGCAGTGATGCGTTCCAGCAGGCGAAGAATGGCCACGATCAGTGCGGCGGCCACCGCCGTACTCGCCGCGGGTCTCGTCTCCGCCCTCCCCGCCACGGCCGCCCCGCAGGGCACCATCCAGTACGAGGGCGCCGCCGACGCGGTCGCCGACAGCTACATCGTGACGTTCAAGCCCGGCGCCACCCGCGCCGGCACCGCCCAGGCCCAGGCCGTCACCACCAAGTACGGCGCCACGATCGAGCGCACCTACCGCAAGGCGCTCAACGGCTACGCGATCGAGGCGTCCAGGATCGAGGCGAAACGTCTCGCCGCCGACCCGGCCGTCGCCTCCGTCGTCCAGAACCGCCTCTTCCACGTCGACGGCACCCAGCCCAGCCCGCCCTCATGGGGCCTGGACCGCATCGATCAGAAGGCGCTGCCGCTCAACAACTCGTACACCTACCCCGACTCCGCCGGGCAGGGTGTGACCGCCTACGTCATCGACACCGGCGTACGCATCACCCACAGCGACTTCGGCGGCCGGGCCTCCTACGGCTACGACGCCGTCGACAACGACAACACCGCCCAGGACGGCCACGGCCACGGCACGCACGTCGCCGGCACCATCGCGGGCGGCTCCTACGGCGTCGCCAAGAAGGCGAAGATCGTCGGCGTACGGGTGCTGAACAACTCCGGGCAGGGCACCACCGCCCAGGTGGTCGCCGGCATCGACTGGGTCGCCCAGAACGCCGTCAAGCCGGCCGTCGCGAACATGTCGCTCGGCGGTGGTGTGGACAGCACCCTCGACGCGGCGGTCCGCAACGCCGTCGCGGCGGGCGTCACCTTCGCCGTGGCCGCCGGCAACGAGACCGACAACGCCTCCAACCACTCGCCCGCGCGCGTGAGCGAGGCCATCACCGTCGGCGCCACCACCTCGTCCGACTACCGGGCCGGTTACTCCAACTACGGCTCCGTCCTCGACCTGTTCGCGCCCGGCTCGTCCATCACCTCCGCGTGGAACTCCAGCGACACGGCGACCAACACCATCTCCGGCACGTCGATGGCGACCCCGCACGTGGCCGGAGCGGCGGCCCTCTACCTGGCCGACCACCCGACGGCGACCCCGTCCCAGGTGAGCGACGCCCTGGTGGCCGCCGCGACCAGCGGCGTCGTCTCCAGCCCGGGCAGCGGCTCGCCCAACCGCCTGCTGTACGTCGGCGACGGCGGCACGACGCCCCCGCCGCCCACCGGTGACCGCTTCGAGAACACCACCGACTACGCGATCAGCGACAACTCCACGACCAACTCGCCGGTCACCGTCAGTGGTGTCTCCGGCAACGCGCCGTCCGACCTCGCCGTGGAGGTGCACATCGTGCACACCTACATCGGTGACCTGCGGGTCCAGCTGATCGCCCCCGACGGCACGGCGTACACCCTCAAGGCGTACGGGACCGGCGGCAGCAGCGACGACATCGACACCACGTACACCGTCGACGCCTCCTCGGAGAGCGCCGACGGCACGTGGACGCTGCGGGTCAGTGACAACGCCTGGCTGGACACCGGCCGCATCGACGCCTGGGCGCTGCAGTTCTGACGCGCGGCCGCGCCCGCTGACACTCACCCGGCGCCCGGGGGCTGCTCCTCCGGGTCGGGGGACTCGTCCTCGCGGCAGGGCCTGGGGTCGGTGACCCCTCCTGCCGCGAGGGCGAGTTCGGCCCTTTTTGTGAGCATTCATTCAACTTCGTAGGCGTTCAGGTCCAGGGCGGCTGCCACGGGAGGAGGACCGGCAGCGGTCGCACCCCGGCGCGTGGCGGCTGGGTGGCCGGCGCGGCGACCGCCCGGATCGTCGTGTTCGCGACCCGCATACCCGCCCCACGCGTCACACGCTTACCATGCGCCCTGTCGTCTGTCGCAGGTCGCACACCAGTTCCGGCGCATCGGTTCCGGTACGCCCGTCTCCGCGGCAGTGCCCACCGCTGTTCGAACCAGGAGCCCGGTACCGGTGTCCATACCCCCGCCCGCCGACCCCCAGCAGCCGGAGGACCCGTTCCGGGCGCCGCAGTCGCAGCCGCAGGGGCCGTCGTGCAGTCCGGCCCCTCCGCCCCCGGGAGCGGCCTACCCGCCGCCCGGCGGCCCCGGCCCCGGTCCCTACGGGGCGCCGGCGCCTTACCAGCCCTGGGCGCAGGGTTACACCCCGTTCAACCGGCGGCCGGCGGTCAACGGCGTCGCCATCGCCGCACTCGTCCTCGGCGTGATGTGTTTCCTGCCCGCCGTGGGACTGGTCCTCGGCGTGATCGCGCTGGTGCAGATCCGCAGGCGCGGCGAGCGCGGCAGGCCGATGGCGATCACGGGGGCGGTGCTGTCGGCGCTCGGCCTGGCGCTGTGGGTCGTCTCGCTGTCCACCGGGGTGGCCTCCGACGCCTGGGCGGGCTTCAAGGAGGGCTTCCGCGACGGATCGGTCACGGCCCTGCAGCAGGGCGACTGCTTCGACGTGCCCGGCGGCGGCAAGAACTTCGACGACTACGTGGACTACGTCGACGAGGTGCCCTGCTCCCGCCGGCACGACGCCGAGGTGTTCGCCGTCGTCCCGCTCGACCAGTCCGCCTACCCGGGCAGGAGCGGGGTGTGGGAGATCGGTGACGACAAGTGCTCGGAGCTGAGCGCCGCCTACGCCATGGACCCCTGGGCGGTCCCCGAGAACGTCGAGGTCTCCTACCTGTGGCCCACCAGCGACAGCTGGGAGTACGGCGACCACGAGATCACCTGCGTCTTCACCTCCGGCTCCGAAGCGGACGCGCTCACCGGCTCGCTGCGCGCCGACGCGACCACCCTCGACGCCGACCAGATGCTCTTCCTGGCCACGATGGCCAAGGTCGACGACGTGCTCGCGGAGGAGCCCGAGGACCTCGCCGAGGACGACCTGAAGGTCAACCAGGAGTGGGCCCGGGACATGCAGGGCAGGATGGCGGCGGAGGCGGAGGTGCTGCGCGCGCGTACCTGGCCGTCGGCGGTCCAGGGATCCGTCGACGCCCTGATCGAGGACATGGGGGACGCCGCCGCGGAGTGGGGCAAGGCCGCCGGCGCGCGCGGAGTCGACAGCTTCTACGAGCACTACGACACCGCCTACGGGTACGTGGACGGCGACACGACGGTCGAGGTCCGCAAGGCGCTCGGTCTGGCCACCACCCCGCCCTACGGCGGCGGCTTCGGCGGTGGCTCGGGTGGCGGGGACTCCGGGGACTCGGAGGACCGCCTCGACGTGTGAGTGCGCCTGCTTAAACGCTGGCCGGGGCACAAGTCATCACATCGAGTGATTCCCTGGCCTTTGCTTGCACGGCCCAACCCACGGTTGCCACGCTGTTGCTGTCTGTACAACCTGATGGGAGCGGCCAGTGACATTCGGTGAGCAGCCGGCGTACCTGCGGGTCGCGGGTGATCTCCGCAAGAAGATCGTCGACGGTTCACTGCCCCCGCACACCCGCCTCCCGTCGCAGGCCCGGATCCGCGAGGAGTACGGCGTCTCCGACACCGTCGCGCTGGAGGCCCGCAAGGTACTGATGGCCGAGGGGCTGGTCGAGGGCCGCTCCGGGTCCGGGACGTACGTCCGGGAGCGGCCCGTGCCGCGCCGCGTCGCGCGGTCCGGGTTCCGCCCGGCGGGCGGCGCCACCCCCTTCCGGCAGGAGCAGGCCGACGCCGAGGCGCGCGGCACCTGGGAGTCCGGCAGCGAGCAGACTCCGGCGAGCGTCCAGATCGCCGAGCGGCTCGGTATCGAACCGGGTGATCGTGTCATGTGCACGAAATACGTGTTCCGGGAGGCCGGCGAGGCGATGATGCTCTCCACCTCCTGGGAGCCCCTCTCCGTCACCGGCCGTACACCCGTGATGCTGCCCGAGGAGGGCCCGCTCGGCGGCATGGGCGTCGTCGAGCGCATGCGCGCCATCGACGTGATCGTGGACAACGTCACCGAGGAGGTCGGGGCCCGTCCCGGCCTCGCCGAGGAACTCCTCGCCCTGGGAGGCGTCCCGGGTCACGTCGTGCTCGTCGTCCAGCGCACCTATTACGCCTCCGGGCGCGCGGTGGAGACCGCCGACGTGGTGATCCCGGCGGACCGGTACCGGGTGGCATACCACCTGCCCGTGAGATGAGAGCGGGTGGCACGGCCGGACCCGTCCGCGCGGCGCGTACGCCGCGCACAGGCGCACGACCTTCGGGGCGGCCGCCTCCGCCGAACGGTGCCTCACCGTCCTCTTCCAGCCGGTGGATTCCAGTCGTTTCCGACGGTTCCCGCAGGTCGCCCGCACTCTGCCCGGCACGCCCCCGACCGGAGGCGTCTCCCTCGGTGCACGGCGCGTTTCCTCCCGTGCGCCCCCTGCGTTCTGGCTGGTTGCGTACCTCTTCGTGAAAAGGCGTGTTCGGTGCGTAAAGGTAAGGCGTACGCTCGGGCATATGCGGATTGCGGTTTCCTTAGACGGCGGGGTGCGGGCTACTTCCGAGCGGGCCGGAGCAGGGAGGGGGCGAGGGGCGCAATGAGTGACGGCACCTCACTTCCCTGGCTCGTCATACGCCAGGACGACAACGGCAATCGCTACCGCGTGGGCCGCTACGCGACCCGTGCCGAGGCCCAGAAGATCGCGGACAGCCTCGACCGCCGTGGCCACAAACAGCTCTACTGGGTCGAACGGATGGGCCAGACCCGAGCGGGCGCCCAGAACGCGGACAACACCCGCAACTGACGGAGCGGACCGCGGCCTGACCCCGACTCACCGGTGACCGATCACCGGTGCCCGATCGCCGGCGCGGCCGACCGGCGGGCGACCGATCGCCGCGCTGCCGATCACGCATGGCCCGCCGAGGCCGACCGCGCTCCGGGCGGTGACCGCGCTCCCGGCGGCCCCCGGCTCGCCCGGCTTGACCGCTCGCCCGACCCGACCCTTCGGCCCCCGGCCGGCGGGGCCGAGGCGGCGCCCGGGACGGCCCGGCCCGGCCGTCCCGTAGGCTCCGGCTCCATGACGGAACGCATCGTGGTGGTGGGGGCCGCCCTGTTCGACGGGGGCCGACTGCTCGCGGCGCGCCGCAGCGCACCCGCCGACCTCGCGGGCCGCTGGGAGCTGCCCGGTGGAAAGGTGGAGCCCGGCGAGCGGCCCGAGGCGGCCCTGGAGCGTGAGCTGCGGGAGGAACTGGGCGTCGACGCCGAGGCCGTTGAGCGGGTCCCCGGTCAGTGGCCGCTGCGGGAGCCCTACGTCCTGTGGGCCTGGACCGCCCGGCTGCGCCCCGGCTCCGCCGCCCCGCAGCCCCTGGAGGACCACGACGCACTGCGCTGGCTCACCCGCGACCGGATCTGGGACGTCGACTGGCTCGACCAGGACGTACCCGCCGTCCGCCGGGTCGCCGACCGGTGGGACCACGGGGAGCACGCCGAACTCCGGGCCGCACGGCAGGCGCACCCCCCGAGGCGATAGGACGCTCCGGCCGGCGGACCAGCGGGGCTCGCCATGCGCCGTTCGTGCCACGGTGCGCCCTGTGGCGCGGTACTCGCCTCGCTATACCGGGTATGTGGCCATTAACCCCACGAAATCGGACATGGGGGCGCCTCGTAGGCCCAGGAAGTGATCGGCGTGAGCGACACCGAAGGCGACCGCGCCGAGTGGAGCTTCCCCGCGGACCCCGGCGCCGTACGCACCGCCCGGGCCGTCGTCCGCCGCCAGCTGGGCACCTGGCACCTGGACGGGGTCAGCGACACCGCCGCCCTGCTGGTCAGCGAACTCGTCACCAACGCGCTGCGGCACGCCACCGGCCCCATCGGCGTCCGCCTGATCCGCCCGGCGCCCCGGTCCGGACTCGGGGACATCCTGCTGGTCGAGGTCTCCGACCCGCTGCCGGAGCCGCCCCGCGAGCGCGAGGCCCGGCCGGACGACGAGAGCGGACGCGGACTCCAACTCGTGGCGTCCGCCTCCCGCCGCTGGGGCAGCCGGCTCGATGACACCGGGAAGACGGTGTGGTTCGAGCTCGTCCTGCCGGGCTGAAATCCCGCTCCCGCACGGCCCGATCGGGGCGGACGCGGCCCGACTCTCCGCCGGGTCGCCGCACTCCGCCGGCACTCCGCCGACCACACGTGTCCGAGTGTGTGATTCGACGACGTGTCTGCTGGTTAGAAGAGTGGAAGTGTTCTGGCAGGACGGTCCAAAAAACGCCTGGACCGTGCTGTGATCGTGAACACCGTGTCGTGCGGCGCCGTAGTGCTGGATACTGCGGGCAGCCGCCTCCGGTGACCGGTGCCGGACGCGGTGAGCTGGAGGGGACGGTTCGCGTGAGCGAGATACCAGCGAAGGCCACGGAGTCCGAGGACTCGTCGGAGGGCGCGAGGGCGAAGTCCGCGGGCGGACCCGCGGCCGAGGCCGCGCGCGCGTTCGCCGCCGACGGGACGACACCCGGTGAGGCCGTCTGGCAGAGCAGTCCGCCCGGCTCGATCTACGACTACATCAAGGTCGCGTCCTTCTCCATCGGCGCCGACGGTCTGGTCGACCAGTGGAGCCTGCGCGCCGAGCAGATCTTCGGTGTCCCGGCCGAACGGGCCGTCGGCATGGACCCCATCGAGGCGTTCGTCGACCCCGACCTGCGCGACCGCGGCCAGCGCAAGATGGCCGAGATCCTCGACGGACGGGAGTGGACCGGCGTCGTCCCCTTCCGGGTGCCCGACACCGTCGGCGGCGGGCGCGGCGAGGAAGGCCTTGCCGAGGTCTACGTCATGCCGACCCGTACCCAGGACGGCGACCACGCCGCCGTGTGCATCGTCGTCGACGTGCGCACCCTACGCAGCATCGAGACCGACCTGGCCGCCTCGCAGGCCATTTTCGGTCAATCTCCGTTCGGGTTCCTGCTGATCGACCCCGACCTCAGAGTCCGCCGGGCCAACCGGCGGTTCGCCTCCATCTTCGGCGGCACTCCCGACGACCACCGCGGCAGGGGCGTCCACGACTATCTGCCCCGGTCCGAGGCCGAACGCGTCTCGGCGGTGCTGCGCAGAGTGCTGGAGACGGGCGACTCCGTCACGGACATGCACGTCACCGGGTACGTACCCGGCTCCGACGAACGCCGCCACTGGTCCATCAACCTCTACCGCGTGCACAGCGGCAGCGGCCGTCCCATCGGTATCGCCTGGCTGGGCCTCGACATCACCGCCCGCCGCGCCGCCGCCCGCGAGGCCGCCGCCGCACGGCGCAATCTCGCCCTTCTCAACGAGGCGGGCGCCCGCATAGGGAACAGCCTCGACCTGGAGACCACCGCCCGCGAACTCCTCGGCGTCGTCGTCCCCGGCTTCTGCGACCTCGCCACCGTCGACCTCTACCAAGGTCTGCTCGCCGGCGACGAGACCCCGCCCGGACTCGCCGACGGCAGCGCCGAGGTGCGCCGGGTCGCCTTCTCCTCCGCCGTCTCCGACGTGCCCCTCGCCGGCGCCGACACCCCCGTCCCGGTCGGCGCCGTGCACCACTTCCCCTTCAACTCGCCCTCCGCCGCGGCCCTGCGCACCGCGCGCCCGCAGACCGTCCCCGGCGAGGACGGCGGCCTGGTGCAGTCCACGCTCGCCGTGCCGATGGTCGCCCACGACACCGTCGTGGGACTGGCGCGGTTCTCCCGGACCAAGGGAAGCGAGCCGTTCGGCGACCGCGACCGGGACCTGGCGGTGGAGCTGGCCGCGCGGGCCGCCGTGTGCATCGACAACGCCCGGCTGTACCGGCGCGAGCACGAGCGGGCGCTGATACTGCAACGGTCCCTGCTGCCGCCGGGTGACCCGGTCGCCTCCGGCCTGGACATCGCCTGCCGCTACCTGCCCGGGAACGTCTCCACCGGGCGGCCCAGCGAGGTCGGCGGCGACTGGTTCGACGTCATCGAACTGCCCGGCCACCGCACGGCGCTCGTGGTGGGCGACGTGATGGGCCGCGGCCTGCGCGCCGCGGTGGCCATGGGCGAACTCCGCACCGCCGTACGCACCCTGGCGCTGCTGGACCTGGAACCGGCCGAGGTGCTGTCCGCGCTGGACGAGATCGCCCGCGGGCTGGGCACCCCCGGCGGCGTCCAGCAGGCCACCCGGGCGGCCCGCCGCCCCCGCGAGGCCGACCTCTCGGAGGTGTACCTGGCGACCTGCGTGTACGCCGTCTACGACTCCGTCACCCGCCGCTGCACCTTCGCCAACGCCGGCCATCTCCCGCCGGTCCTGGTCGAACCCGGCGAACCGGCGCTGATGCTGGACGTGCCGCCCGGCATGCCGCTCGGCGTCGGCGGGGAACCCTTCGAGGAGGTGGAGGTCGAACTCCCCGAGGGCGCGCTGCTCGCCCTCTACACCGACGGCCTGGTCGAGTCCCGCGACCACCCCCTCGACGAGGGCCTGCAAGCGTTCGTCGGGGCGCTCACCGACCCCGCCCGCCCGCTGGAGGACGTCTGCGACCACGTCCTCAACACCCTCGACACCCACCACGGCGAGGACGACATCGCCCTGCTGATGGCCCGCGTCCAGGGACTGCCCGCCGACTCGGTCGGCGACTGGACCCTGCCGCGCGAGCCGCGCAGCGTGGGCCGTGCCCGCGAGTACGCCCGTGCCCAACTGCTCAGCTGGGACATGGACGCGCTCGTCGACACCACCGAACTCCTCGTCAGCGAACTCGTCACCAACGCCCTGCGCTACGGCGAGGGCGACATCCGCCTGCGGCTCCTGCTGGACCGCACCCTGGTCTGCGAGGTCTGGGACGCCGGCCTCGTCCAGCCGCGCCGCCGCCGCGCCCGCGACACCGACGAGGGCGGCCGCGGCCTCCAGCTCGTCGGCCTCCTCTCCGCGGCCTGGGGCTCCCGCCGCACCCCCCGCGGCAAGACGGTCTGGTTCGAACTCCCCCTGCCCGACGGCGAGACGGGCCTGACGGATCCGGCGGAGGCGCTGCTGAGTCTGTTCTGACGGCAAGGGCCGGGACCGGACGCCGGGCCCGCAGATGCAGCAGGGCCGTGCTGGACATGAAGCCTCGGCTCAACTCGCCGTTTCAGGACGCAACAAGAGCCTTTTCGGGAGCCTCGCCGCCCCGAACCCATGCCAGGGCAACCTTCCCGGCTGCGGCCCCGTAGAGGACGAGGTCGTCGCCCGAGACCGCCCCTACAGCGAGCCGCCGCTTGTCATCCTTCGGCCGGCGTTCTCGATGAACCGTGCCGCTTCGATCTCCGAGATCGTGACGTGATCGATCTAGTTGTGCCCGAGCTCGTAGCGTCGCAGGTACTCGGTCGGCTCCCAGCGGAGGTTCCGGGTGAAGGCTTCGTCGTACGTCCGGTCCTCGTCGGTTCGACGCCGCACGATGCCTCGCGGGCTGCTGCGTGGGAAGCCCCCGTGCCGCGTCGGGGCCGTACGCCCGGGCCCAGGCCGCCGAGCGACGCAGCTACTCCCGTATGAGCAACGCACGCGAATTCGCATGCTCATACGCGGCCGAGTCGTCACCCCAGTCGATGACCCGGATCCGGTCGAGCCGCGCACGTGAACGATCCTCGATCACTTCAGGTCCCACCGTGACACAGCTTCAGGACTGCACCAGCAGCTTATCGGGAGCCGTGCCGTCGCGAAGCCATGCCACAGCGACCTTCCTGGCCACCGCCCGGTACAGCATGTCCTCCGCTCCGTCTTCGGCGGAAGTCGTCTCGGAATCCTTGTCGAGTAGCAGAATGCGCTCCCGGCCGGAAATATCCGTGTACCTGTACCGAACTTGGTGATCGTCTTCCTGGATCTTTTCGATCTGCGCGTACAAAGCCATCGGTTACTTTTCCCACGTATAACTCTCGCGCCCGGGTGGTGCCACGTTGCTCGCCCAGTCCGCGACCTCTGTCGCTGCGGCGTGCGCCTCAGCATACGTGGAGCCTGGATGGGTCTGGTAATACCGGTGTTCCGCGAGTTAATGCTCGAGCAAGAGCAGGTCGGACTCATTGTGCTTGCCCGACCTCAGTCGAATCCAGGCCTCCGCCATGTCGGGGTTCGGGTCATAACGCGCATCTCAGGGGAAGCGTCTTCCCTGACCTTGCCGGATACACCGGCGTAGGTGGCAAGAATGTCCCCTAATTCGGCGGAATGGGCTGTCGATCCCGACCCTCAAACAAATATTGATACAAATCGCGCAGGTACTCGTACAAGTCATCCTCATTGTCGAACTCAATGTCCGTGAGGTGCTCATAATCTGCGGGTGATATTTCCCTCGTCCTCAACGCTGTCTCCAGTCCCGTTCGGACACCGTTGACATACTCCTCCTTGAAGGCATGCAACGTGGGCCGAAGGTAGCCCGTGGTGTCATAGGCCTGTTCCGCATTCAGGTATACCTTGATGAATTTTTCGAGTTCTCGATTCACAGATTCAACCTCGGTCACGGGTGACGGCCTGGTGCAGGATTGGCGTACATGGTTATGAGCTTCCAGTCGCCATCCTCCATGCGATAGACCGGCCGGATGCCACCGCCCTCGAAGTCTACGGGCAGGAACTCGTTCAGGTTCGCCGGGTTTCGATAGAACCCGGTGAAGCGCTTGTGGCCTTCGGGCCCGAGCAGGTCTTCGATCGGCACATCCGCGTCCGGGGGCTCACCGGTACGCGCAATCTCATCGCGGAAGTACTGGTCGGCCCGCACCATGTCTTCGGCGTTGTCGAACCTGGTGGCGTATGGCCCCACGCGGTGCGTGCCGCCGTGTACCCCGTCGACTGTCGTACCCGTGAGTGGATCGACGTTGTTCTCCGACTTCACATGCCCTGCATTGGCCGAGTTCGGGCCGTACATCTGCGGGTTGCCCGAGGCATCGAGCTTCGCCGTGCCCAACCGGTCCTGCAGCGCTTGCTCGTCCGGATACAAGTGGCGTCCAGGCGCATGTCCTTCCCCGCCCTGCCTGTCGTCAAGTTCCTTGATGCGGTCATCGACGAACTGTGCATCGAGCGGCGGTTCCGTCCCACCCGTTGATGGCTCCGACGGCGATGCGGAACCTTCAACGGGTGATTCCGTTGTCGGCCCATTCGGCTCGGACACGTTCACCTGGTCATGCCCACCGCCGACTCCAGGGCCGTCAGTCTGACCGGCGGTGTCGCCGTGACCGGTCGAAGTCTCGCCGCCCTGGCCTTCGCCTGTGCCATCGGCCTGGCCATGTGCTGGGCCGTCTGTGTGGCCAGCGGTGTTGTTGGTCGGCGATCTGTGGCCGACCGACGGACCGGGACCGTGCTCGTGAGCCGATCCACCGGGCAGTTGGTCGCCCAAACCGGTGCCGGGGCTCGGCAGGTCGCCGCCGGCGTGGACGGTGGGCAGGTCGCTGCCCGCGTGGGCGCCGGGGCTCGTGGGGACGTCCTCGCCGAGTCGGCCCACGTCGTCCAGGCTGCTGCCCAGGTTGACGTGCTGCACGGCCTCGGCGGCAGGCGGGGCCGCGCCTGCCATGGCCGGTTCCTTGACCGGGGCATCGACCCGGGGCAGGTCCGAGCCGGCCGGAGGGGTGTCCGTGCCGGGCCGGCCGGCCGCCTCGCCCGGGGCGTCGGGGGCCTTCTGCAGGACGTTGCCCCGCTCGTCGAGGAGGTTGCCGGCCGGGTCGTAGTACCGCGCCGGCGCGCCCTCCTCGGTGGGCAGCTTGACCGAACCCTCCGGCACCGCCGGCACATCGTCGGGCAGCTTGATGTTCCCGTCGGGCAGTTTCGTCGCGCCCTCCGGGACCGCCGTGCCCTCGGGCAGGTGCACCGTGCCGTCGGGCAGCTTGAACGCACCCTCGGGCAGCGTGATCGCGTCATCCGGCAGCTTCGGGATCTCGATGTTGCCGACGCCCTTGAGCGCGGCGCTGATGTCACCGATCTTCGACAGACCCGCGCCCGCGCCCTTGGCGACATACGTCATCGGGTCGATGACCTTGCCCGCCTTGCCCGCCGCGGAGAGCACCTTGGCGACCGCGCCCGCCTTGCCCGCACCCGAGACCCCGGCACCGGCGCCGCCCGTGAACACGGTCGTCAGCACGTTGAAGGTGACCGCTCCGGCCGCCCGGCCCGGGTTCTTGCCCCACTCGTCCCACGCCACCAGCGCCTTGCCGGTCTCCTTCATCGCCGTACGTGAGTCACGGATCCAGGACGGCAGCTTGTCATCCGGCAGGGCCCAGAACATCGTGCCCACACCCGGGATCGCGCTGATCGCCAGACCGGTCGCGAGCTGCGCCAGGCCCTTCCACGCCTGGCCCATCGCCTCCCAGCCGCCGAAGCCCACCAGCGTGCCCAGGCCCTTGATCGTGCCCCAGATCCCGTCCACGATCAGGCCGTCCCAGACAAAGGACTTGATCCAGTGACCGGCCTCGTACCAGTGGTGCCGCTCCTCCACCGGGTCACCCCAGGGAACTCCCCCTGCCCGACGGCGAGACGGGCCTGACGGATCCGGCGGAGGCGCTGCTGAGTCTGTTCTGACCCAGGGCCCCGGTACAGGCCCCAGGGCTCCGGCGCGAGAGACGTATGCGCCGTGACCCCGGCACTGGGTCCCTCAGGAGGAACCCTTGCCAGTCGGCCGGGTCATGCCGTCCCGGGTCCTCTCGGCAGGTTCAGTACTCGATCTCGCCGATCCAGGCGTACTCCAGAAGAGCCCTGGGCAGGTACTCGGACTCGACCTCGACGGAAATGCCCTGGTCCCGGGCGAGGCAGGCCATCGCCAGCGGTCCGAGGGCGACGAGCCCGTCGGCGTGGTTCGCGCGATCTTCGTCGGCGGTCCAGTACGCCTTGTGCCAGCGCACCGCGTCAGCCAGCGCCTTGTTGAACTCCGCGGCGTCTCGGCGGATGACGCGGTAGAACACGATCAGAGGCGGATAAAGGACCTTTGCCATCAAGTCGGCGTCGGCGTACCGCAGAGCCTCCGGGGAGGTTCCGTCGACTGCCGCGACGAGCTTGTCGCCGACATCTTGACGACCGAGCCAGAAGCTCTGCAGCGTCTCTACCCAGGGGTAGATGTACTCGTCGAACACCGCTCCGGAGTCACGCAGCAACGAAACGGGTACCTCGGCCAACTGGCGCAGTCGATCGTTGTCGCGGCAGATCATCGCGAGGTAGAAGGAAGTCACCCAGGTTCCCGCGTTCAGATGGGACTCGGGGCCGGTCGCGGGGAGTGTGCGCTCCCGGTCCTTGACCCGGCAGGTTACGCGAGTGCCCTCCGGGGCC
Organism: Streptomyces sp. bgisy159; assembly: GCF_057707805.1. Taxonomy (NCBI): domain Bacteria; kingdom Bacillati; phylum Actinomycetota; class Actinomycetes; order Kitasatosporales; family Streptomycetaceae; genus Streptomyces; species Streptomyces sp. bgisy159. The sequence continues at coordinate 110,541 of NZ_JBYIQX010000024.1, forward strand.
ACGGCGGCGGCAAAGAGCGCGGACCCGGTTTGCATGGCCGTCACCCAAGCCTCCCACGTCTCGAACTTCACGGCCTGTGGGTCAACGGCACAGCGTTGTTGCGCCAGGGTGAGTGCCGTGCTCAGTGCCTGGGGACGCAGCACCGCCGAGTCGGCGAACTCGTCGAGAATCCAGTCCGCGGTCTCGCCGAGAGCGTCGAGGGTGTCCGGCACGTCGTCCGTGGAGTACTTGTGTCGGGGAACGGTCGTGACCACAGCGGCCCTCCTCCGGCCCGTGGACGAACTGGTCGCTGCCGTCAAAGGTTCCCACCCCGAGGTCGCGACGATCAGGCCCACGAGTTCCGGGCGCTGCAGCCGGTTTGCCCGGAGCGCGCCCACCAGTGGTACGTGTACTCGACGTACGAGCCTTCGGGTGAGCGCAGGCGGTCGAGGGGGAGCCGGCAGCCGCTGGGGCATCCGTTTCCGGTCGCGGCAGACGATGGCGAGCCGGCTTCCGGCATCGGCGTACTGAGAGCGCCGTCGATCATCCCGGGCGCCTCTTCCAGACGCTCGATGGAGGCGATCACGTGTCGTACTCGCCGACCCAGGAGCGCTTCAGCAGGGCCCTCGGGATGTACTCGGACTCCACCTCGACGGGAAGGTCGGCGTCGTACGCCATGCAGGCGATGGCGAGGGGGCCGAGGGCCACGAGGCCCTCGCCGCTCCGGGAGCGTGCCTCGTTGGCCGTCCAGTACTCCTTGTGCCAGGTGAGAGCGTCGACCAGCGCCGTGTTGAACTGCTCGGCCTCCCGGCGCAGGTAGCGGTGGAAGAGCTCGATCGGCGGGTAGAGGATCTTGAGCATCAACTCCGGACCGGCGATCTGCGCGGCCTCGGGCGCCGTGCCGTCGATCGCGGTCACCAGGGTGTCCCAGGCGGCCTGCCGGCCGAACCAGAGATGTTGAAGTGTCTCTACCCAGGCGTAGATGTAATCGTCGAATTCCGCGCCGGATTCACGCAGGAAGGCGACCGGTACCTGCGCCAGCCGATCGACCCGGTCGTTCTCCCGGCAGATCACCGCCAGGTAGAAGGAGGTCAGCCAGTTCCCGGCGTGCAGATAGTCCTGGGGGCCGGTCACGGGAAGGTTCTTCACCTCGCCCGTGCTGCCGATCCGGCACGGCACGGGGCCCTCAGCGGCTGTTCCCGCGGCGAACAGTCCGCTACCGACCTGCATGGCGGTGACCCATGCCTCCCAGCTCGGGAACTCCCCTGCCGTCGGGTCCGTCAGACAGCGCCATTTCGCCAGAGTGAGGGAAGCCGTCAGCGCGTCGTAACGGTCGTCCTCCGACGTCTCGATGTGGTCGAGGACGTCCTTCGTGCTCTTGGCGATCGGCGCGATGAGTTCAGCTGCGTTGTCGGTGCGGAATGCATGGCGGGGGATGCGGGTGACCACTTGCTCTCCTCGGTCAGATCTTCAAATGCTCCATGACGGCACCGGCGTAGGCGTGACCCGGGTTGTCCACCGCCTTCACCAGAACGTACTGCACCTTGCCGTCCCGCAGCGCGGCCCGGATGTCCGCGGCGATCTCAGCGTCTCTTCCACCCCGACTGGTCATTTCCGCGAGGATGGTGCGTACGTAGGGCTTTGTGCCCTGCTTGACCCGCATGCCCTGGGCTCCCCCGTCATGGGCTGCGGGGTCCGACGGGTCAGGGTCGGCCTTGCCCTGGCGCCAGTCCAGGTCGCCCGACGGGGCCTTGGCCTCCACGATGAGGTAGTTGCCGTCGTCGCCGAGCTTGTACACATCATCGAACATGTTGGCGCCGTTCGGCGTCTTCGGGAGTTCGAGGCGCTCGGCGGTCGGGAACTCCTTCGGGATGACGTGGTGCCGTGCTGCAGCTTCACCGAGTTGCTCGGACAGCTTGCTGTTGTTGGGAACCCCGGGGAGGTGCTTGTCGTAAGCCTGCTGTGCCCTGGCCAGGGCCTCCGCGTTGGCGGCCGACGGCGTTTCCTCGAATGCCCGCTCGGCATTGAGCAGGTCAACGGACAGCCTGCGGTTCCGAGCCGCCTCGTCGAGCTTCGGAACGTTGTGCTCAGGGACTGTCTCCGGGCCGAGAGGAGTCGGCTTGAACTTCGTCTCCGAGGGTCCGCTCGGCAGGTCGTGTTTGGCGATCCAGTTGTTGTTGGCGTCTTTCTTCAGTATGGGCAGCTCGGCCCCGTCGACGATGCGTTCGGCGTTCTTGCGTCGGCCGATCTCGTCGTAATGTTCCTGGAACCATGCCGGGTCGTTGTTGGCCTTCCAGACGTGCCCTTCCTGGATCTGCTTGCGTTCTGCGGCGGAGAGTTCCTGGGCACCGTTGTGATCGCTACGGCTGGACGCCTCATCAGATGCGTGGTCGGGCGTGGTCGTGTCGTCCGCGTGGTCCAGCGCGTCGTCGCCCAGTCCGTCCATTTGGTCCAAGGCGTCGTCGCCGAGGCCCCCCAGGTCGTCCGAGGCGCCCCCTGTGGGCGGTTCGGCGCCGCCGTGGCCCGGCAGGGAGGTGTCGCCGGTGCCGCCCGGGACGTCGCGGGCGGGGGTTGCGGCATCGTCGGCATGACCGCCGGGCAGGTGGTCGCCGCCCGTGCGGGGGCCGGGGACCGCGTTGTCCGTGCCCGTGGGGAGGCGCTCGTCCAGGCTGTTGGTCGGCAGGTGGTCGCCGACGCCGCCGCCGGGGAGGTTGTCGCCCAGGCCGATGCCGGTGCCCGGCAGGTCGCCGCCGGCGTGGACGGCAGGGGACGTGGGGACGTCCTCGCCGAGTCGGCCCACGTCGTCCAGGCTGCTGCCCAGGTTGACGTGCTGCACGGGCTCGGGAGTGTGCGCGGCCGCGCCCGCCATCGCCGGTTCCCTCACCGGCGAGTCGACCCGGGGCAGGTCCGAACCGGCAGGCGGAGTACCCGTGCCGGGCCGGCCCGCCGCGTCGCCCGGGGCGTCGGGGGCCTTCTGCAGGACATTGCCCCGCTCGTCGAGGAGGTTGCCGGCCGGGTCGTAGTACCGCGCCGGAGCGCCCTCGTCCGTGGGCAGCTTGACCGAGCCCTCCGGCACCGCCGGCACATCGTCGGGCAGCTTGATGTTCCCGTCGGGCAGTTTCGTCGCGCCCTCCGGGACCGCCGTGCCCTCGGGCAGGTGCACCGTGCCGTCGGGCAGCTTGAACGCACCCTCGGGCAGCGTGATCGCGTTGTCCGGCAGCTTCGGGATCTCGATGTTGCCGACGCCCTTGAGCGCGGCGCTGATGTCACCGATCTTCGACAGACCCGCGCCCGCGCCCTTGGCGACATACGTCATCGGGTCGATGACCTTGCCTGCCTTGCCCGCAGCCGAGAGCACCTTGGCGACCGCGCCCGCCTTGCCCGCACCCGAGACCCCGGCGCCCGCGCCGCCCGTGAACACGGTCGTCAGCACGTTGAAGGTGACGGCGCCGGCGGCGCGGCCGGGGTTCTTGCCCCACTCGTCCCACGCCACCAGCGCCTTGCCGGTCTCCTTCATCGCCGTACGTGAGTCACGGATCCAGGACGGCAGCTTGTCGTCCGGCAGCAGCCAGAACGCCGTCCCCACACCCGGAATGGCGCTGATCGCCAGGCCGGTGGCGAGCTGGGCGAGGCCCTTCCACGCCTGGCCCATCGCCTCCCAGCCACCGAAGCCCACCAGCGTGCCCAGGCCCTTGATCGTGCCCCAGATCCCGTCCACGATCAGGCCGTCCCAGACAAAGGACTTGATCCAGTGCCCGGCCTCGTACCAGTGGTGCCGCTCCTCCACCGGGTCACCCCAGGGAAGCTTGGCGTTCTTCATGTCCTCGGCGTTGAAGCCGTACTGGTCCTTGCGCTCCGACCCGTCCCCCGCCACCATCTGGGTCCCGCCCCAGATCCCGGTGATCTTGTTGTGGCAGGTCCGCTCCGCCGCCCAGAACGCCGCCACCGTCGCCGTGATGTCGTCCCGGAGCTGGTTGTGCTCCTCGACCTTGTCCTCGTCGTAGTCCCACTCGTCATCGTCCTTCACCGACGCGACGAACGTCTGGGCCTTCAGCTTCAGATCCTTCAGGTTCTGCACCAGCGGACGGATCTCGGTGGCGTAGGAGGAGAGGGCCGAGGAGACGGTCTCCAGGTCGGTCGCGAAGTCGTTCGCGCGTTCCTGCACCGGCTTGGTGGTGGCGAAGAGCTGCTCGGCTTCCGGGGCGTGGTAGAACGCCGACAGCCCCTGGAACTTGGAGTGGACGTCACCACCCGTGGTGCGGACATTGCCCGCATCCGTCTTCAGGCTCGCGTAGTCCAGCTCCAACTGGTCGACATCACCCGTGAACTGCGGAATCTTCTCCGGCTGGATCACGCGTCACCCACCCCCGTAGGTCCGTCTCGACTCCCGTATTGACGCTCGCCAATGACGAATCATCATACAAACGCCCGGCCGGGGGGTGCCGGAATCATCACTGGACCGCTACAGGACCGCTCCGTGCAGCCTCGCGTCCCGCTCCGCCAACTCAAGTGCCTTGCAAGCCAGTTCATCGGCACGTACCGGGTCCGTCATGAGCAGGTGTTCCGCCTCCACGAGCCGGGTTCGAGCCGTGACGTCCACCGTGCCGCCATGGGTGACGACGAATTCCCGGGCAGCGGCCGTGCTGCCCCGCGCGACGAGCGTGGCCGCAGCGGTCAGGACCCCGGACCGGCTACCGGTGGGTGGGAACAGCGCCCGTACGATGCGGCGCAGCGCGTCTGCCGGGTCGTACGGATGCCCGGACGTCAACTCACGCCGCACCGAAGCCAGTACGGCGTCGGCGTGCAGGAGCTGTGAGTAGGTCTCGCCTTCACGGAGCAGAGGGGTGCGCAGCTCCGCCAGCGCGGCTTCGGCGCCCGTGAGGGTGGCGGGGATCAGGCGGGCCGTCTCGTCGAGGTGGGCGGCGAGGCGGTCGACGCCGTCGATGAACACGCCGGCCTGGGCGACGGCGTCCTCGGCGGCACGCAGATGCCCGGCGGCTTCCTCGGGTCGGCCCGAATCGGCTTCCTGATGACTCTGGTTGAGGCTGGTCGTCGCCGACACCAGGCGGTCCTTGGCCAGTTCGACGTACCCGGTGGCGAAGGTGCTCGCGGTCGGCGCGTACCGCTCGTGCAGGTCGGTGAGCGTGGCCTGGGCGGTCGCCGTGCGGGCGGCCAGTTCCCGGAAGCGGGCCTCGGCGACCGGCAGCGCCCCGCCGCCCGGAGTGTCCGCCGCGTCCCACAGCTCGCGCAGCGCCGCCGCCTCGGCGTCCAGGCGGCGCGCGGCCTCCTGGCAGCGGCCGATCACCCCGGCGAGCGCGTGCCTGCGGGCGGCGTCCTCCCCGGGGACGCCCTCGTCGTAGCGCTGCCGGATCCGGAACGCGGCCGTCAGCTCGGCCTCGGCCGCCCGGACCGCCTCCGCAAGGGGCTCCACGGCCGCCGGGTCGAGGCTGGTCCGGGCGAGGGCGAGTTCGCCCCGGGCGCCGTGCCGGCGGGTGTCGGTCTCGACCAGGGCGGCACGCGACCGCTCGTCCAGGTCGGCGAGTTCGTCCGCGGCGGTGAGGGGACCGGGGGAGCCGGGTGCGGCCGGGGTGGTGCGGGTACGGGTGCGGCGGACCCGGCGTGTGTAGCCGTAGGCCGCCAGCACGGCCGCCGCGCCCACCAGTGTCACGGGGAGGATGAGGTTGGTGCCTGAGGTCTCGTCGTCGCCGGGGGCGGCCTGTGGGGAGGTCGTAACCCGTGCCGGTACCGATACCGACTCCGGTACCGGTACCGGAGTCGGTGCCGAAGCCGATGATCGCGATGCTGCAACCGGAACGCCGGTGTTCGTCGTCATCCCTGGCAACAGCAGCCACACGGCCCCGGCCGCGCCACTCAGCACGGCGTGCGCCACCCGCACGGGTACCTGGGACCCGGCGCGCCGCGACCGGGCACGGAACAGGGACGACGTCACATTTCGGAGCGTATGGCCGCTTCTGCGGTGGCGCGAGCGGGATGCGCCCGACGCGGGGACGGGGGGACAGCACGCGCACGGGGAGGGGCACGGGGTGGAGCGGTCCTCGATACGGTCCGGGAACGACGGGGAGAGGGACGTCACCGACACCACCCCCACGGGCCACGACCCGGAAGACGCTGCCCCTGAAGGCACCACCCCCGAAGGCACCGACGCCGAAGCCACCCCCGCCGACCCCACCCCCACCCCCCGCCGCCCCCGCCGGCTCCGCTGGACCCTCCGTACGCTCCTCGCGCTCGTGCTGGCCGTCATCCTCCCCGTGCTCGGGACGCAGGTCGCCCTCCGGATCAACTACGCCGGAGACCTCGCCGACGGCACCCTCACCCGCGGCAAGGACGCGATCTGGCTGGGCCACGCCTGGGTGGACGGGCGGAAGAAGGACGCCGACGTGAAGGCGCTGGCGCGGCGGCTGGGGCAGACCGGGATCCGGGACCTGTACGTGCATTCCGGGCCCCTGGAGCACGACGGGACGCTGCCCGGGTCGGCGTATCCGCGCGCCCGCTGGTTCATCGAGGCCGTGCACCGGGAGATGCCCGGGGTGCGGGTGCAGGCGTGGCTCGGTGACGTGCTCGCCACCGAGGGCCCGACCGGCATGCGGCTGGAGGACGACGGGACGCGTGCCAACGTCGTACGGTCCGCCCGTGCGATCCTCGCCGTCGGCTTCGAGGGCGCCCATTTCGACCTGGAGCCCCTGCACTCCGGCGACCGCGACTATCTCCGTCTGCTCGACGCCCTGCACGCCGTCACCGCGGCGCAGGGCGCCCAACTCTCGGTCGCGGCGCACCAGATCGACCCGCTGCCCGGCTTCCACTCCTTCTGGGGGACCGTCGCCGGGCACCCCAAGTGGTGGTCGCAGGCCTTCTTCGGCGAGGTCGCGCGCCGCGTCGACCAGATCGCCGTCATGTCGTACGACACCATGCAGCCGCTGGAGAGCACCTACGGCGGATACGTGGCCCAGCAGACCTCCCTCGCCCTGGAGGCCACCCCCGCCGGCACCGATCTGCTGATGGGCCTGCCCTTCTACCACGAGAACCGGTTCGGCCACTGGGCGCACGCCGAGACCGTGCCCGCCGCCGTCCGTGGCGTCCGCCTCGGGCTGTCCCGCACGGACGCGGACCGGGCGAACTTCGGGGTGGCCCTGTACGTGGACTTCGCGGCGACGGAGGGGGACTGGACGGCGTACCGGCGGGACTGGGCACGCAAGTGAGCCAAGTGAGCCAAATGAGCT